>QNZC01000055.1 GCA_003978565.1 Persephonella sp.
ATAGGTTCTAAATTTTCTATTTCGCTTCTTTTATTTCCACCTAATAAAATTTCCCTCTCTTCCTCCCTAGAAGGATAACCTATATTTATTTTTAAAGAAAATCTGTCTAACTGAGCTTCAGGTAGGGGGAATGTTCCGTAATACTCCACCGGGTTCTGTGTAGCTATAACAAAGAATGGGTCTGACAGTTTATAGGTTTCCCCCTCAATTGTTATCTGTCTTTCTTCCATTGCCTCAAGTAATGCACTTTGAGTTTTGGGAGTTGTTCTATTTATCTCATCTACTAAAACTATATTGTTAAATATGGCACCTTTATAAAAAATAAATTCCCCAGTTTTCTTATCGTAAATTTTAACTCCAATTATATCTGTAGGTAGTAAATCACTTGTGCACTGTATTCTTCCAAAATCTAGATTTAAAACCTTCGCAATACTCAATGCTAATGTGGTTTTTCCCAATCCCGGTAAATCTTCTATAAGTAGATGACCATCTGAAAAAAAAGCTATCAAAGTTAACTGGATAGCCTCTTTTTTCCCTTTTAAAAGGTTAGTTAATACAGTTATTACTTCATCTAATTTTTTACTTTTCATTATTATTTTCTATAGGTTTAGTTTCTTTGTAGCCAAATTCAAGTATATACTCCTTTCCAGCAGGAACACTAAACTCCCAAATTAATTCTCCATTTACTTTGTCATACTCTTTCCATATTAAGCTACTAACAGGCTCTATTTTTATTTTGTATGAGCTGGAAACAGGAATATAATCTATTAATCTAACTAATATCTTTTTATCATGTTTATTTTTTATTGTATATCTCCATTTAACGTATCTCCTTTGCCTCTTTTTTGATATTTTCAAAGTTATATCTTTAACTTTTTCCTTGTAAACCTTTACCAGTTTATCTTCTCCAAAGGATATTTTATTTTTTTCTCCCCTTTGGAGAGTATTCATATAATCACTCTTTAAAAAAACCCCATCAATATAGAAGTATGCCTTCGCCGAAGGAAACATTTTTTTAGGTTTTAAATATGCAATTAGATTTGGAACGCTACCGTATCTTCCGTTTATAACTATCTGAAAGTTTGTAGGTAAAACAGTTTTAGATATAAGAATATTTTTATTTAAATTTTTTTTCAAAGATACATTATTTATGGTATAAAAATATCTAGTGGTTGCTTCGTTATATCTCCTTTTAGGACCAGCTATTTTCATCATTCTGACAGGATATGAGTTATATTCCAAATATGGAGTTCTTGTCTTATACTGAAATATATTTACCTTTATATTTTTTAAATCTCTATCCACTTTTAACTTAATTCTATTTTCCAAGTATACTGTGTTTTTTTTAGTATTCCCTAAAACATAATAAAATACTTCACTTTTAGCATTTATAGGAGACCTTGTTTTTATCTTCACAGTTTCTATTGATTGACAGAATACAGATATATTTACAGGTTGGACAGTTTTCTCTATATAAACCAGATTTTTTTCCTTTTTATCCAGTCTTTCTTTTAACTCTATATACTCTAAATATTTCTTTTCAAAGAAAGTTTCTAGAGCTTTTATTGAGTTTATATACTTGCTGTTTTTTTCAAAATTTAGATTGTTAGAAAGTTTAAGTATAGATTTTAGAGCTAAAATTTGAGCTTCTAACGTTTTTATTTCTTCTTTTAGTTCTTTATAATTTTTTAGTGATGTTAGTTTTTTATCCTCAACATACTCTAAATTGCAACTTAAAGGCTCAACAAAAACCAAGGAGTTTTTAGGTATATTGATAGATAAATCCTTCCATCCTTTTACAGTTGTAATATACTCAGATATAAGATAAGAATTATCACTGTATATGTTAAGCTCTTTAGGAGTTAAAACTGTTGCAAATAAATTTTGAGAAAAAAGAGTTAAAATAGCAGAGAAGAGAAAGGTCCTTCTTTTCATTCTTAACTACTCCGTTCTTCAGCATCTATAACTACTTATACTGTAGCAGTTTCTAAAAACTTATTCCAATTGATATGTAAGGTTGTTTAATTTTAATATCACTGTAAACATCACTAACGTTGTCAATTCTAAGTCTCTCTAATTTATATCCAACTGCAACAAAAGGTTTAAAAACTACAGCACTAACAGGTTGATACCTTACCTCACCTGAAAAATCGTAATAAAAGTTGCTGTTATAACTTATACCTTTAGCCTCTCCAACTATAGATAAAAATTCAAATGGATTTATGGTTAAGCTTCCATATAAAAGTGGTATAGGAGCTGTAAAATCTGTTGTAGATGACTGTCCTACGGTAGATACCTTTGCTTGGAAGTCTATAATCCTAATTATTAAACCTAACTCTGCCTCAAAAACATTTGCTGTTAACGCTGAAAGCATAGGAACATTATAATAGAAACCTATATCGTAGTGGTCTAACTGCAACTCTGTATGAACATTACCAGCAAAGACTTTATTGTCAAATCTGAATACGTTTATCTTATCTCCTGTAAATTTCATAGGAGTGTATTGGAGATATATATTAGGGAGAAGTGGAATAGGATGTTCTATTTTGGCTTTAGCAAAAAACTTATTTTCATTATCTAATCCTAGATTATCCTTTAAATCAATTCTATCACCTTTGTATTGGAGCCAACCGTCAGGTTTTTGTTGAATATAACCAACAGATAATTCTCCATCCATTAACGGAATTGCAGTTGATATATTTAGAGCTATTAAAGAAGAAGTTAATCCTAAGATAAATTTTTTAAACATTTTGGAATTTCCTCCATTCTGTAGAAAATCTTAATTAAGTTTAAACCAATTTTGTTTTTATAAAAAGAGCTTATTAAAAACTTCTTTAAAAAAAAAGAAAAGGGAAGAGGAAAATGAGGGGAAATTTATCAATTACCAGTCGTATTTATCTCCGTATTTTTCCCTTAATATTTTTGTCACTTCAACCATATTCTTTAAAGCTGGAATAACTTCTTCCCACTGTCTAGTTTTTAAACCACAGTCAGGATTTATCCAAACTAAATTTTTATCTATAACTTGAATAGTTCTCTCCGCTATTTCAAGCATTTCCTCAACAGGTGGTATTCTTGGAGAGTGTATATCGTAAATTCCCACACCTATACCGTGGTCATAATTAAATCTTTCAAAAGCTTCTATTATCTCACCTTTAGACCTTGATGCCTCTATTGAGATAACATCAGCGTCCATCTTGTAAATCCATTCTATTATCTCGTTAAACTCTGAATAACACATATGTGTGTGTATTTGAGTAGTTTCCTCTACAGTATTGTTTGTTAGTCTAAATGCTTTAACAGCCCAGTTTAGATATTCTTCCTGTTTTCTTTTCTTTAAAGGTAGTCCTTCTCTAAATGCCGGCTCATCTATCTGAATAACTTTTATACCTGCCTTTTCTAAATCTAGAACCTCCTCCCTTAAAGCTAAAGCTATCTGATAGGCAATCTCTTTTTTAGGTATATCTTTTCTATAGAAAGACCAGTTTAATATAGTCGTTGGTCCTGTTAACATTCCCTTCATTGGTTTATCTGTTAAACTTTGAGCGTAAACTATCTCTTCAACTGTCATCGGTTCAGGTCTAGACACATCTCCGTATATTATTGGTGGTCTTACACATCTTGTTCCGTAAGACTGAACCCAGCCATTTTTAGTAAATGCAAAACCTTCCATCTTTTCACCGAAAAACTCAACCATATCAGTTCTTTCAAATTCACCATGAACAAAAACATCTAATCCAATTTCTTCCTGTATTTCTACAGCTTTCTTTATCTGCTCTTTTATAAATCTGTCATACTCTTCCTTAGATATTTCACCTCTTCTAAATTTAGCTCTAGTCTGTCTAACCTCTTTAGTTTGAGGGAAACTTCCTATTGTTGTTGTTGGAAATCTAGGTAATCCTAATAACTCTATCTGTTTTTTATATCTCTCTTTAAACTCATGAGGTCTCTTTATATCCTGATTATCTATATCTTTAACTGCTTCTCTAACTTTTTCATTTTTAAACTTATCTCTTAAATCCTGTAATGTTTGGACAGGAATATCTTTCCCTTCATTGATTATCTCTTTTAAAGTTTTTAACTCCTCTAACCTTTCATCTGCAAATGATAACAAGCCTATTAAATCACTGTCTAAATGTCCTTTTTCTGGCTCTAAAGAAACTGGTAGGTGGAATAATGGAGCGGCATTTGAAAGAATAAGGTTTTCCTCTGGAACATACTTTAAAATCTCATCTATTAAGGATAAAACTTCCTTATAGTCAGTTTTCCAAGGGTCTCTACCAGAAATTACACCTGCTATTAATTTTTTATCTGTAGGAAATCCAAACTTTTTAATATTTTCTAAATTCTCATTATTAACAACAAAGTCTAAACCTATACCAGAAACAGGCAGTTCTCTAGTTATCTTTTCAAAGTTATCTAAACTTTCATAGTATGTATGAACAAAAACCTCTAAGTTGTTTATGTCATGCATTACTACTTTGTAAGCATCTATCAGTGTCTGTATTTGCTCCTCAGTTAAATCTAGAACTAAAGCAGGTTCATCTAGCTGAACTGCCTTTACTCCCTCTCTTTGTAGCTCTAAAAGTATCCCATTGTATAGAGAAGCTATTTCTAAAACTAACGGTCTAAATTTTTCACTTTCAGGAGCTTTTATCATTTTCATTAAAAGAGAGCCTTCCTGTCTTTCATAAACCTTTCCAAGAAATATATATGTAAACGGCCCAACCAATACAGGTTTTGTTTCCACTCCAAATTTTTCTTTAGCCCACTTATAAGAAGTTAAAGGTCTATTTTTAACAATTTTAAAACCACCTTCAAACTCAGGAACTATGTAATGGTAGTTTGTGTCAAACCATTTAGTCATCTCACAGGCAATAGCGTTGTCTGTCCCTCTAGCCATTGCAAAGTATCTGTCTAAGCTGTCCTCAATATTTCTAAATCTGCTTGGGATAACATCAAACATAGTTGATACATCTAAAACAAAGTCGTAAAGTGAAAAATCGTTTGAAGGTATATAATCAAGATTTGCATTTATAACTTTAGACATTCTCTCTGCATCAACTTCTTCCAATCTTTTATAAAGTTCCTCCTTTGATATTTCATTTTTCCAATAACTTTCTATAGCCTTTTTCATTTCTCTATTTGGACCAATTTTAGGATACCCAAAGGCTGTTGTTTTTATAGCCATTAAAACCCTCCATAAAAAAAAGCTAATTTTTGTTAGTTTAACATAAGATTTATTATTAATGAATTAAAAGGAAGTTAGGTAGATAACAAAACTTAAAGATTATAAGAGAAAATAGTCATTTAGATTTGTTTTGTTAACTAACCTATCAATAATAGTAAAATTAAATCTATACAAATTAGAAATTTTTGAATATAATATAGATTGTCTTTTATGGAGGGTGTAGCTCAGTTGGCAGAGCACGAGGTTGTGGCCCTCGGGGTCGCGGGTTCAAGTCCCGTCACCCTCCCTTATTTATATTTAGATGATAGTTCCATAGTTTCTAATTCCAGAAGATATAAAACAGTTATAACCTTTAATTTATAAAGATTTTTTTATTATCTGTTCTCATAGCCATCAATATTTTATTAATTTTAAATCTTTATAAATTAATGGCATTATTAATTTGGAAATTAACCCTAATCCCTCTATAGAAGATTTAATTTTTTCAAAACCTAATCTTTTATTTGTAAATTTCTGTCTTTTTTATGTTCAAAATTATAAAAAATAAATGTAAGAAAACTAATTATTAAAGTTATAATACTGTTTCACAACATATAAAAATAGGTTTAAAAATTTTTAATTTCGTAAAGTTATTAAAATCCTAGATAGGTTTTATTTTTATACTGGATTTTGTCATATATGTTATAATAATATTCTAATAATTATTATTATTAAAATAATCTGTGGAGTAGAAAAATGAAAAAATTCACAGTAGGGATTTCTGTCCTATTAATAAGTGGAAGTATTGCACTTGCCAAAGATATTACATTAAAAGAAGCTATAAATACTGCATTAGAAAATAGCTTTGAGTTAAATGCATCTAAAAAACTTTTAAAGGCAAAAAATTACGAGTATCAAGCAACAAAGGGAATGAGATACCCAACAATTAAATTCACAGAAATGTTTATGAGAACTAACACCCCCGGTTGGGCTATGATGAACACATTAAATCAGGAAAGACTTACTATAAACAGTTCTGCGAAATTTGTTGATATGACAGCATTTAATCGACTAATGAGACAAAATCTATTTCAGCCTCCAAGTTATCCAGAAGTTAACAACTGGCAAACTAAATTAGAATTGCAAATTCCAATTTTCACAGGTTTTAAAATATCAACTGGTATAGAAATGAAGAAAAAAGACTATGAAGCAACTAAAAAGGATGTAAAAAGAACCCAACAAAAAGTTATCTATGACGTATCTAAAGCTTACTATGGAGCTTTACTGGCAAAAAGGGCGATAAAGCTGGCAGAACAAGCTATAAAAAGTGCAGAGAAACATTACAAAACAGCCCAAAAAATGTATGAAGTTGGATTAGCTATAAAGTCAGATGTTTTAAGGGCAAAGGTTTATTTAGAAAATGCTAAAGCAAAATTGGAGGAAGCTAAAAATCAATACTATATAGCGAAAAAAGGTTTATTACTGGCAATGGGAGTAGATGATGTTAAGCCTGAAGATATAGAGGTTATAGGAGAGCTCAAGTTTGAAGATACTGATAAATCTGTAGAGTATTGGCAGAACTATGCAATTCAAAATAGACCTGACCTTAAGGCAGTAGAAATGAGAGTGAAAATAGCCAAAAAAATGGGAGACTTTTATAAAGCTGACTTTTTCCCTATGATTGGTGCTTTTGCAAGTTATGAAATGGACGACAATAAAACTCCTTTCGGTAGCGATGGAAAGTGGTGGACAGCAGGAATTGCCCTAAATTGGAAACTATTTGATGGATTTCAAAATCTAAACAAGTATAGGGCGGTTAGGGAACAGTATAGACAGTATAAAAGTAAAGAAAAGGGATTTAAGGAGTTTATAAAGTTTAAAGTTTATGAAGCTTACAGAAATTTACAAACTGCAAAGGCTAAATTAAATACAGCCAAGAAAAATTCCCAATGGGCTAAGGAAGTTTTAGAAATTACAGAAAAAAGATATAAAAATCAGATGGCAACAATGATAGACCTGTTAGATACACAAACCCTTTACGATAAAACCCTCTTTGATTTAGCTAAAGCAGTTTACGATGCTAAAGTTTCTCTTTTAGAGTTAAAGTATCAGGCAGGAGCTTTAAATGTAGATAATCTGGAAACAATAAAAAAAGAAGGAGGAGATAAATAATGAATATTAATCCAGTAGCTAAATTTGGCTTATTTTTTGTTTTACCGATGGCAGTTCTAATTCTATGGATTGGTGGATTTTTTTCCAGTCGTGTAGAGCCAGGATATGCCGCTGAAGAGGGAAAATTAGTTAAAGGTTTAAAGACTATAAAAGTTGAACCTACTATAACAGAGGAAATTTACAAAGTTGATGGTTCTGTAATGTCTAATAATAATGCTAAAGTAGCCACAAAAATTATGGGTAAGATTAAAGAGATATATGTAAAGGAAGGGGATACTGTTAAAGATGGACAGTTGTTAGCTCTAATTGACACTTCAGATATAGACCAACAAATAAGAGAAGCAAAGGCCGGTTTAGAGGAAATAGCAAAAGCTAAAGAGGAAGTGTTAGCCGGTTTAAAGGGAGCTAAAACTGCCTATGAGTTTACAAAGAGAACTTATGAAAGATTTAAAAGCCTTTACGAAGAAAATGCAATTCCTAAACAGAAGCTAGAGGAAATAGAAACTAAAATGATAGGTGTAAAGTCAAAATTAGATGGACTAAAGGCTAAGTTAGAACAGATAAATGCTAAAGAAAAACAGATAAAAGCTAAATTGAAATATGCACAAGTGATGAAAGGATACGGTGAGATTTATGCTCCATTTGATGGAATAGTAATAAAGAAGATGATGGATGTTGGAGATATGGCATCTCCCGGAATGCCAATTTTAATAATTGGTCAAAACAAGTTGGTGTTTTACTCTCAAATAGATGAAAAATTATTTAACAAGGTGAATTTAGGAGATGAGCTTAGAATAAAAATAACCACTATAAACAAAGAGTATAAAGGTAAAGTTATAGAAAAAAGTAATTCTATAGACCCTATGAATAGAAGCTTTTCTGTAAAAATAGAGATACCTAACGATGGAAACTTATCTCCCGGAATGTATGGAAAAATATATATTCCCGTTAAAAAAGATGAAAAAGTCCTGATACCAAAATCTGCAGTATTCAAATGGGGACAGTTAAACGCAGTTTACATTGTTGATAAAAATGGAGTATTAAGACTTAACTTTATTAAACTTGGAGAAGATTACGGAGATAAGGTAGAAGTTGTTTCAGGTTTAGAGAAGGGAATGGTTATCATAGCGGACAATGTAGAAAAAGCCTGTGATGGTTGCAGAATAAAATAACAGTGGAGGTAAAAAATGAATAATAGGAATATAAAAAGGGAGTATGGGTTAGCTGGAAAGATAGCAGCGGCTTTTGTTAACTCTCCCCTTACTCCTCTTATGGTTTTAGCATCTTTACTGTTAGGTTTATTTGCAGTTTTAACAACTCCGAGAGACGAGGAACCTCAAATCGTCGTTCCTATGATTGATATAATGATACCTTTCCCGGGACATGAAGCCAAAGAAGTTAACCAGTATGTGGTAAAACCACTTGAAAAAATTATGTGGGAAGTTTCTGGAGTAGATTATGTTTACTCATATGCTGGAGATGGATTTGGAATAGTTACAGTAAGATTTTTCGTAGGTGAAGACCCTGAAGATGCACTTGTCAGACTTTACAGTAAACTTATGTCAAATATGGACAGAATGCCCCATGGAACAATGCAACCGCTGGTAAAACCAAAATCAATTGATGATGTTCCTATAATAGCATTAACTTTTTACAGTAAAAAATACTCCTCCTATGAAATAAGACAGATTGTTGAGCAGGTAGAAGACGAATTAAAACAGCTGGATAATATATCAGAAACAACAATATTAGGTTCAAAACCTAAAACAATATATGTATATTTTGAACCATCTAAATTAAATGCGTATCATATTCTTCTACCTCAAGTAGTTCAAGCTTTAAAACAGGCTAATACTTCGCTACCTTCAGGAGAATTTGACAGAAATAACTATAGATTTAGAGTTAGAACAGGTCTATTTTTAAAAGATAAAAGAGATGTGGAAAATGTTGTAATAGCAGTTTACAACGGAAAACCTATATATTTAAAAGATGTTGCAAAAGTTGTTGAAGGGGAAGGTGAACCGACAAATATAGTTCAGTTTGGATATGGAGTTCAAGGGGAAGGAAAAAGAGATAGAGTTTATAATGCAGTTACTTTAGCTATAGCCAAAAAGACTGGTAGTAATGCGGTTGTTGTTGCAGACAGTGTAATAGAAAAACTGGAAAAATTAAAGGGAAAAGTTATACCTGAAGGAATAGATGTAAAAATCACAAGAAATTATGGTGAAACTGCTTCAGACAAATCTAATGAGCTTATAGAACACTTATTAATAGCTACATTCTCAATTGTTTTACTGATAGCAGTAACTCTAGGTTGGAGAGAAAGTTTAATAGTTGCAGTAACTATACCGGTAACTCTGGCTATAGCACTATTCTTAAGTGAGATGTATGGATACTCACTTAACAGAGTTACATTATTTGCATTAATATTCTCAATTGGAATATTAGTTGATAACTCTATAGTCGTTCTGGAAAATATCCACAGATGGTTCTCTATGAGAAAACTTCCACCTTCAGAGGCGGCAGTTGTTGCAACAGATGAAGTTGGAAATCCGACTATACTGGCAACATTTGCGGTTATAGTGGCTCTACTACCGATGGCTTTCGTTACAGGACTAATGGGACCATATATGAGACCTATACCTATTAACTCCTCTGTTGCGATGTTCTTCTCAATGCTTATAGCATTCATATTAACTCCTTATCTGGCTTTAAGATGGTTAAAACACGAACCTCACCAAACACCTTTAGATTTAGAGAAAGAGGAAGAGACAACTGCTGGATTTTTAACAATACTCTTTGAAAGGATATATATGCCTCTATTCTTTAGTAGATTAAAAAGATGGCTATTTTTAGGGGTAATGGGATTAATTCTAGTTCTATCTGTTCTAATGCTTGCCTACAGATTAGTATTGGTGAAAATGTTGCCTTACGATAACAAAAGTGAGTTATTCATAGTTTTAGATATGCCTGAAGGGACACCTTTAGAAAAAACATACCAAGTTGCCAAAAAACTAACTGACTATGTTAAAAATGTTAATGAAGTTGAAAATTACGTTATATATGCTGGAACACCTGCACCTTTTGACTTTAACGGTTTAGTTAGACATTACTACTTAAGGGAAGCCCCTTACTATGCAATGATTAAAGTAAATCTTATAAACAAACATGACAGAAAGGCTCAATCTCACGAGATAGCGGAGAGAATTAGAAAAGATATAGAGAAGATAGCTAAAAAGAACGGAGCTAAATTTGTTGCAGTAGTAGAGCCACCACCGGGACCACCAGTTCTATCTCCAATAGTGGCAGAGGTTTATGGACCAGACTATAAAACACAGCTACAGATAGCAGAAAAGATAAAAGATATCTTTGAAAAAACACCGGGAGTTATAGATGTTGGTATATACAGAAATCTACCTCAGAGGGAGTATATTCTAAAGATTGATAGGGAAAAGATTAGAAAGTATGGTTTTAATGAAGATATGTTAGTTAAAACTATGAGAATTGCTTTAGCTGGTTATTCTATAGGATTTATAAATGAGTCTAACAGTTTATACCCTGTAAATATAGTTGTTAGATTGGCTCAAAAGGATAGAGACAGTTTAGAAGAGCTTTTAGCTATGAAAATACCTACTCCAAAGGGAGCTATTCCGATAGGCTCACTTGTTGATGTTGAGGAAGGCTCCACAAAGAATGATATATATAGAAAAAATCTACAGGCAGTTGTTTATGTAGTTGCAAATGTTAATGACAGTCTCGGTTCACCTGTCTATCCAATACTTGACCTAACAGATGATATTGAAAAGATAAAAACCCCCGATGGAAAAGGTATAGAAGTTTTATTCACAGACCAACCTGAACTTACAGACAAATATTACGTTAAATGGGACGGTGAATGGCAGGTAACATATGAAACATTTAGAGATATGGGAATAGCCTTTGCAGTTGCATTAATAGTTCTATACATACTTCTAGTTGGGTGGTTTAAATCATTTAGAATGCCATTTGTTATAATGTCTCCGATACCGTTTACACTTGTTGGAATAGTTCCGGGACACTTCTTAATGGGAGCATTCTTTACAGCTACATCTATGATTGGTTTTATAGCTTTAGCAGGTATCATCCTAAGAAACTCTATACTTTTAGTTCAGTTTACAGAGGACAAACTTAAGGAAGGATATTCACTTGAGGAGGCTCTTCTTGAAGCTGGAATAGTAAGGGCTAGACCTATCTTATTAACAGCGGCGGCTATAGTTGTTGGAGCATTTGTAATTATCTTTGACCCTATATTTAACGGATTGGCGATTGCCTTAATATTTGGAACAATGGCATCAACACTGATAACATTGGTTGTAGTTCCAGTTCTCTACTATATGATAGAAGGTAAGAAGGCTAGAAAACTGGGAATGGCTCCAGCTGTTCCAATAGACGAGAAACATTAGTATTCTTTCCCTTCTTCTCTTTTTTCTCTTTTATCTATCTCAAAAGACCTGAAAAAATTTCCTAATTGTAGTTTCCTAGAGATTTTTTTAAATTTAAAATTGAAAAAGTGTGTATAGAAAAAATTTATACAAATTCTTATAAAAATTATTGACAATAATTAACTAAAATATTATATTATAGAAAAGAAAATATTTGATATAATGGAGGTATATAATGGGCAAAGTTATCGGAATAGACTTAGGAACTACTAACTCTGTTGTTTCTGTAATGCAAGGTGGAGAGCCTATAGTAATAGCAAACCAAGAGGGGTTTAGAACAACTCCTTCTGTAGTTTCATGGACAAAGGAAGGGGAAATTTTAGTTGGAGACCCTGCAAAAAGAAGAGCAGTTTTAGACCCAGCTAACACAGTTTACGAAAGTAAAAGATTTATAGGAAGAAAATTTGATGAAGTTCAAGAAGAAATAAAAAATGTTCCATATAAAGTAGTTTCAGATGATAAAGGGGATGCAGTATTTGATATACCAAATGCAGGAAAGTTAGTTAGACCTGAAGAGGTTGGAGCACAGGTATTAAAAAAATTAAAAGAGGCGGCGGAGGCATACTTAGGGGAAAAAATCACTGAGGCAGTTATTACAGTTCCAGCATACTTTAACGAAAGACAGAGACAGGCTACAAAGGACGCAGGTAAAATTGCAGGTTTAGAGGTAAAGAGAATTATAAACGAACCTACAGCGGCAGCATTAGCTTACGGATTAGATAAAAAATCAGATGTAAAAATATTAGTTTATGACTTTGGTGGTGGAACATTTGACGTATCAATCCTAGAAGGTGGAGATGGAGTAATTGAAGTTAAAGTATCAGATGGGGATACACATTTAGGAGGTTCTGATATAGACGCAAGAATAATAAACTGGCTCGTTGATGAATTTAAGAAAGAGTATGGAATAGATTTAAGACAGGATAAAACTGCATTCCAAAGATTAAAAGAGGCGGCAGAACAGGCTAAAAAAGAGCTTTCATTTAAAATGGAAACAGAGATTAATCTCCCATTCATTACAATAGACCCGAATACAAATCAACCACTACACTTAGAGAAGAAGTTAACTAGAGCTAGACTTGAGGAAATGATTAAAGACCTTATAGACAGAACTATGGAAATAGTTAAAAGAGCTTTAGAGGAGGCTAAACTAACTCCAAATGATATTGATGATGTTGTTCTAGTTGGAGGTTCAACAAGAATTCCATTAGTTCAACAAAAGATAAAAGAGTTCTTTGGAAAAGAACCACATAAAGGTGTTAACCCTGACGAAGTTGTTGCAGTAGGGGCGGCTATACAAGGTGGTGTATTAACTGGAGAGGTTAAAGATGTATTACTAATAGATGTTACTCCACTATCTCTAGGTATAGAGACTTTAGGTGGAGTAATGACGGTTTTAATACCAAGAAACACTCCTATACCAACTAGAAAATGTGAAGTGTTTACAACTGCCACTGACAACCAAACTCAAGTTGAAATTCACGTTCTCCAAGGTGAAAGAAAGATGGCTAGGGAAAATAAATCACTTGGAAGATTTTACTTAACAGATATACCACCAGCACCTAGAGGAGTTCCTCAAATAGAAGTTTGCTTTGATATAGACGCAGACGGAATATTACACGTAACTGCAACAGATAAAGCTACAGGAAAATCTCAATCTATAACTGTTCAACAGGCTTCAGGATTAACAGAAGATGAAATTCAAAAGATTATTGAGGAAGCTAAGAAACACGAGGAAGAGGATAGAAAATTCCAAGAAACTGTTGAATTGAGAAACCAATTAGACGCATTAGTTTACAGTTTAGAGAAAACTTTAAATGAAAATAAAGCAAAACTTTCTGATGAAGAAATTAAAGAGGCTGAAGAAGCTATAAGAGAAGGTAAAGAGGCTTTAGGAACAAACGAAAAGGCTAAAATCCAAAATGCTATTGATAGAATAACTTCTGTCGCTAACAAGATAGCTCAAAAACTATATCAAACAGTAGGGCAGGCTAACAACCAAGCTGGAAATCAGGGGGCAACAGGACAAAATAATCAAAACAAAAATGATGATGATGTAATAGAACCAGAAGTTAATTAAGACTTTACCTTTTCCTCTTTTTTTATTTTTTTTTATTTTTTGCAATTAATTAAATTAGTAATAATAACTATTTAGTTTTGTTTTATCTAAACATTATAGAATATAAAGGCATATATATTTAACTTTTAAAAATTTCTCTACATTCCGACAACAGAGATTTTATACTTGTCAGCAGTCTTTATAAATTCTTCCCTATCTAATAGAAACAGTTTTTCACTTTCAACAGCTAAAAGTTTACCCTTAACCTTCTTTATACTCTTTAAAGTATTTAAACCAATAACTGGAACATCATATCTCATATCCTGATTTCTTCTAGCAACCTTACAAATAACTATCCCTTCCCCAGCTAACTCACCACCTCTTATAATACATTTATCAGTTCCCTCTATACCTTCTACAGCCACAACAATTTTATTTTTAACAATTACAGTTTGCCCAATATCCAAATCAGCAACCTTTTTAGCTATATCTATCCCAAATTCAGCATCTTCTAACAGAGTTTCATCAGGTTCTATACTGTTTAACAACCCCTTTGGCATTAAAAGAGATTTTAAGTATGGAGTTGGGTCTATAGGATTAAATCCCTCTTTCTCTAACTCCTTTAAAACAGCCTCTAGAATAGTTTTAGCCCTTCTATCCTTCAAACTGTTAAAAAACTCTCTAGCCCTTCTGTCTAGTTTGTGTAATGAGAATATTAAAGAGTAATGCTCTATCTTTCCTAACATTACAACATCTTTAACTTCCCTATCCTTCATCAAATCTATAAGCTTTTGAGCCTCTCCGAAGTTTAGCCAGTGGGTTTTTCCATACTGTTGAATTGATTTGTCTGTAATTCTCTTGATTGCGAATATTTCTAGAGGTCTTTTAGATAGTGAAACATTTTTGGCAAATTCTAAAGGTAGATTTCCAGCTCCAGCGATTAAACCTATCTTATTCATTTCCTTTTAGAAGCTTCAGGAGCAATTCCCCTTTTTGTAGTTTTTACAAAATCTAATAGAAGTTTCACCTCTTCCGTTTGAGGAATACTCTTTTCAACCTCTTTAATTGCCTCAGATAGAGTTAAATTTGACCTAAATAAAGTCCTGTATGCTTCCTTTATGATTTTTATCTGTTCAGATGAGAAACCTCTTCTCTTTAATCCTACCAAGTTTAATCCATAGAGTAATACATGATTTTTAGATGCCCTTGTGAAAGGTGGAATATCTTTATCTACCGCAGAAGCTCCACCGACCATAGCATAATCACCAACTCTACAGAACTGATGAATTGGAGTTAATCCGCCAATAAATACATAATTTCCAATTCTAACATGACCAGCTAATGTAACATTGTTAGCCAGTATAGTTTCCTTTCCAACTTTACAGTCATGGGCTATATGAACGTAAGCCATTAAATAACTGTTATCATCTATTCTGGTAATTCCGTCATCAAAATTTGTTCCCCTGTGGATAGTGCAATACTCCCTTATAACAACATTATTCCCTATCTCAACAAAAGTTTTTTCTTCCTTAAAACCTAGATGTTGCGGAATATTACCGATAATACTACCTTCAAATATCTGACAGTTTGAACCTATTTTCGTGAAATTTTTTATCTTTACATTTGAGGATATTTCTGTGTTATCCCCTATCTCCACCTCATCTTCTATTATAGTAAAGGGGCCAATTTTAACATTGACCCCAAGTTTAGCTTTTTTACTTACAATACTAGTTGGATGTATTTCTACACTCAAATCTATATCACCGTTAAAACGTTATACTAGTAAGCTTTTTAAAACTTCTTTAGGTTGAACTCCTATTCTAGTATCTACAACTTGGCCGTTTTTAAATACCATTATAGTTGGTATAGCTTTAATATTATATCTCATAGCAATATTAGGGTTTTCGTCTGTATTTAATTTACAAACTTTAGCTTTTCCTTCTAACTCCTCTGCTAACTCCTCTATTATTGGAGCTATCAATCTACATGGTCCGCACCAAGGTGCCCAGAAATCCACTAAAACTGGTAAATCAGAGTTTAATACTTCCTGTTCCCAGTTGCTTTCATTAACTATGCAAACTTTGCTCATATTCTATCCTCCTCTTATTAGAATTTAATATAAAAATTTCCTTAATCTTCCTTTAAAAGTAGTTTGTAAATCTCAAGGGCCTTTTTATTTTTTATATAATAACAAACTATAGAGCCTTCCCTTTTATAACCTAGTATACCTTTATTTCTTAATACTGACAAGTGTTGGGAAACGTTAGGTTGAGGTAATCCTAAAGCTTCCCAGATGTGCTTTACACATTTCTTTCCTGAACTTAAATAACCAATTATCTTAAGTCTGCTTGGATGTGCTAAAGCCTTTAATAATTCTGCATTTTCATCTAAAAATTCCTCATCCTGCCACTTATTATTTTCTAACAGTTCTCTTTCATCTACCATTATTACTTCCTCTCTCTGTTTTATATAGATTTATACTATTCATAATATTAGAATAATAACATATAATAGTTTAATATAAAGCATATATATTTTCAAAAAAAGCTATAAGTTTAATAAAGTTGTCTGTTTAAAGTTTTTCTAACTTCCTTTAAGAAAGTCTTTCTTATTCTATCCTTTGTTTCTATTATCTCTCTCCATAGTTCTTTTTCTGTTTTATTGAAAGAGTGTGCTATCCTGTATAGGAAAGGAGAGTTTAAAGATATTTTTGATAAACCAATTCCCCTTATCATTCTAAGTCTTGCCTCAACTTCCCTTAAGAATAAATAATAATTCAATAGCTGGGGATAAAATCTTTTTACTATATTTAGAATGTTTGTTTCTCTAAATTTTTCCAATATTATTTTTAATTGGGATAAGAACTCTATATCTGTTAAACCACCTTTACCTAACTTTATGTCTATTTCATTTTTAGTTTCTCTAGTTATACCTTCAAGTTTAAATCTCATCTCTAAAATATCTTCTATAAAACCTTTATTAACTGGCTTATTAAAAATAAATTCTTCTATTAAACTTTTCATTTCTTCCTTCAAATCTTTACTTCCAACTATATATCTGGCTTTAGTCCAAGCTAGTCTTTCCCAAGATTTAGCTTCATTTTCAAAATATTTTTTATAAAAGCTTACAGTTGGAGCTAACTCTCCTTTTTTACCGAAAGGACGAAGTCTTAAATCTATCTGATACAGTATTCCCTCTTTAGTATATGAGGTTAAGGCTTTAGAGATATTTATAGGTATTTTATAAAATTTTTCCTTTGATTTTTCATCTTTCATTATGAATATTAAATCTAAATCTGAACCTATATTCATCTCTTTACTACCAATTTTTCCAAGACCGTATATAACTAGCTCCTTTCCATCGTAAAACTGGTAAAGTTTTTCCAGTATATATTCAGCTAAATTGGTTAAACTTCTGTTTAAATTTTTTAATCTTTCCTCTGAATTTTCCTTATTTATTTTAGATAGATACTCAATAGCATTTGAAACTTCAACATACTTTTTTAATTTTTTCAACCCATCTATATAATCGTATCTCTTTAAAAAGTTATTAAACTCTGCCTCAAACTCAAATTTTTCCTTTGGAGTGTCCTCTATTCCAAAAACCCAGTCTAAAAGCTCCTTATCCTTTGCCATTAATGAGGATATATAATCAGATAGTTTTGCTATGTTTAGCATAAAGTTAACTAAATTTTTATTTTGCTCTAAAGCAGAGGAAAATATAATTAACATTCCACCGTCTATAAGGAGTTTTGTTAAGTTTAATAGAAAGTCTTCCCTGTCTTCAAAATTTTTTAACTCCCTCTCTAACACAGGTATAAACTCAAAGAGATTTTCTTTAAACTGTGAGGAAAGCTCTATATATTCCTTTGAAAGAAATATATCTTTAAATCTGTTTAAAGCCCAATCAGGAGATTTAAAACCTAACTCTTTTAAATACTCTTTAGCTTCTTCCTCATAATGTTTTGTTAAAATAAATTTCTGAATAGGTGTAAGTTTAATATCTGTCTCTGGAACTAGATTTGAAAATATACTGTTTATATTCTTTGTATAAAAAGATAATTTTTCTAAAAACTCCTCTTTTGTGTTAAATCCTAACCTTTTTGCTATCTTTTCCTCTTCATTAAATTTTAAAGTGTGTGTCTGGATACAGTTTTCTATCTGGATAATATGTTCTAATCTTCTTAAGAATATATAACCTTCCTCTAAAATCTTTCCTTTGTCTTTCTCTAAATATCCCTTATCTATAAGTTTCCTTAAGGCATTTAAAGTTTTTCTTTCCCTTAAATCTTTATCCTTTCCTCCATATAAAAGCTGTAATACCTGAACTGTAAACTCTACCTCTCTTATTCCCCCTCTTCCTCTTTTAACATCAAAACCATTATTTATCTTTTTAGATGCTTCTAGTTCTATTAGTTTTTTTATTTCAGTTATTTCTTCAAAAACCTCTGAGCTTGTATATTTTCTATAAATGAAAGGAGTTATTATCTCTTCAAAATCTCTGAATAGCTCTTCACTTCCCCCTCCATGTCTAGCTTTTATTAACATATGTCTTTCCCAAGTTCTGCCAAAAGTCCAGTAGTAATACTCTAATGCTGTAAGTGGGTAAGCTATAAACCCTTTTTTTCCTTCAGGTCTTAAATCTAAATCTACAATCCAAGTGATACCCTCAATATTCCTTTTAGTTAGGTAGTTTGTTAATGTTTTAAAGAGATTTCCAAAAAATTCTCTGTTTGTGAAACCTCTATCTGTTTTTCCTTCATCTGAGTATATGTATATAACATCTATATCAGAGTAGTAGTTTAAATCTAATCCTCCATACTTTCCTAAAGCTATAACTAAACCTTTAGCTTCCTCTCCTGTTGATTTTTCTATAGGAGCTCCATAAATTCTTTTAGTTCTTTCAAAAGCCCTCCTGTAAGCAACTTCAACTGTTGCATCTGCTAAATATGAGTATTCCTCTGTAAGTTTTTCAAATCTTTCTGTGTTATAAATATCCTTTGCAACAATCCTTGAAAAATGTCTCATTTTAAATTTAGTTAACTCTTGAATAAACTGATTATCTGAAGGTATATCTAATAGCTGTAAAGCCTCATTGGTGAGCTTCTCTCTACCGTATAAATCTTTATACAGTTCATTATGGATATAATCTAATTCCTCTAGGTGTCTAAATATAAAATCTGATATACATTTAGAGTATTCAGACAACTTTTTAAGTAAATCAAACTTATCTTTGGAAAGGGAGTTTAAAAAATCTTTTTTTAATAACTCAAATTTACTTAATGAGGACATTTTTTACTTACTGCTTTCTATTAATTTAACAAACTCATCAAACAGATATAAGCTGTCGTGTGGTCCCGGTGAGCTTTCTGGGTGATACTGGATAGAAAAAACAGGTTTATCTGTAAGTCTAATTCCCTCTATAGTGTCATCGTTAAGATTTATATGTGTAATTTCAACATTTGAAGGTAAACTGTCTGGGTCTGTAGCATAGTTATGGTTCTGTGCAGTTATCTCAACTTTACCTGTTTTCAGATTTTTAACTGGA
>QNZC01000049.1 GCA_003978565.1 Persephonella sp.
AAAGTAAAGTCTGCTGGGTAGAAAAACAGGATTGTCCATTTTCCTTCTTCTTTAGCTTTTTTTAAAGAAAATGTTCCAAATTTTCCTGTTTCAGGCTCATAAGTTTCTAATTCAAAATCTGGAACTTCTTGACCTACTAAGATTACTTCATCACATTTTTCCCTCGCTATTAGAATAGTATCCGACATCGCAAACCTCCTAAAATTATAATAGTAATTATTAATAAAAATTATTATAAAATATAAAAAAACTTTTTATTAATGAATTTAATCATATGTTATTTAACGCGGTGTAAAATTTCTCGAACTATCTATTGATGTAGAATAACCTGATTTTATAAATTCTTGAGTTTGTTATTTAGGTCAATTAGAAACTGATTGACAGAATTTAATTTCAAAATTGTCATTATTTGCTAAAATTTTTTTTGATAAAATTTTAAATATATATTAATTTTGCTATCATAATAAAAAATCTACAGAAGAGGTCGTAATTTAATGAAAGTTTTAGTTATAGGAAATGGTGGAAGAGAACATGCATTAGCTTGGAAAATAAAACAAAGTCCACTGGTAAAAAAACTCTATGTGGCTAAAGGGAATGCCGGAATTTGGAAGATTGCGGAGAGAGTTGATATATCCCCAACAGATATAAAAAATTTAGTTGATTTTGCTAAATCAGAAAATATAGATTTAACTGTTGTAGGACCAGAACAACCTCTATCTGAAGGTATAGCTGATGCATTTGAGGAAGCAGGATTAAAAATTTTTGGACATAAGAAAAGCTCAGCTATATTAGAAGCGTCAAAGGTTTTTGCTAAAAACTTTATGAAAAAGTATGGTATCCCCACAGCTTTCTATGAAACATTTGATAACGAGGAAGATGCTATAAAGTTTGTAAAAGAAATGGGAACTCCAATTGTAATAAAAGCTGATGGTTTGGCAGCAGGAAAAGGTGTTGTTATAGCTAATTCTGAAGAGGAAGCTATCCAGACTATTAAGGAGATGTTTAGAGGAAAATTTGGAGAGGCATCTAAAAGAATAGTTATTGAGGAATTTTTAGATGGATTGGAAGCTTCATATATTGCTATGGTAAAGGGAGATAAATTAATTCCTTTAGCTACATCTCAAGACCATAAGAGAGTTTTTGATAATGATGAAGGTCCAAATACAGGTGGAATGGGAGCTTACTCTCCAACTCCAGTAATCACCCCAGATACAGAAAAAACAATTTTAGAAAAAATAATGTATCCAACTTTAGAGGGAATGAAGAAAGAAGGTAGAGAGTTAAGTGGATTTTTATACGCAGGTTTAATGATAGGAAGTAAAGGGGTTAATGTTTTAGAATTTAATGTTAGAATGGGAGACCCTGAAACACAACCTATAATGAGAAGATTAGAAAGTGATTTAGTAGAGCATATTCTAGATATATTGGAAGGAAATGTAGATAAAGTTAAACCTGTGTGGAATAAAAATTATGCTTTAGGTGTTGTAATGGCATCTAAAGGTTATCCGGGTAAGTATGAGAAAGGAAAGGAGATTGTTGGAATAGACGAGGCAGAAAGAGACCCTGATATAGTTGTATTCCATGCTGGAACAGATATTAAAGATGGTAAATTAATAACTAACGGTGGAAGGGTTTTAACTATAACAGCTACAGGAAGAACTTTAAAGGAAGCGAAAGAGAAATGTTACTCTGCAATTAATAAAATCCATTTTGAAGGAGCTCATTACAGGAAAGATATAGGGGATAAAGGTTTAGAAATATTACAGGAGGCTTAATTTTGTCTTTTAAAGGAAAATTTAAAATATCTAAATTTGATATAGCTTTAGGAGTTGGTGTTTTTCTTTTCGTTGTTTATTTTCTATATATGAAAGGTTATATATTTGCAAATTTTGAAAAAGTTTCTCCGAAAGAAGCTTATGAAATGATTAAAAATGATAAAGATGTATTAGTTTTAGATGTTAGAACAGAGGAAGAGTATAAAAATGATGGACACATAAAAGGCTCTATTCTAATACCTTTAAATGAACTACGAAATAGGGTTAGTGAGTTAAAAAAGTATAAAGATAAAAAGATTATTGTCTACTGTAGAAGTGGAAACAGAAGTGTAGTCGCTTCAAGATTACTCTCTAATTTAGGTTTTAAAGTTTACAATATGAACGGTGGTATTATAGCTTGGAAGGAGGAAGGGCTACCGATTGAAAAGTGGCCCTAAACTTCTCTGATAACCACTCCATTTTCTTTTAAATATCTTTTTACATCTGATATTGTAAGTTCTTTAAAATGGAAGAGTGATGCGGCTAAAGCGGCATCTGCTTTTCCTTCAACAAATGCCTCTAAGAAATGTTCTTTTTTCCCAGCTCCACCTGAAGCTATTACCGGTATAGATACTGCTTCACTTATAGCCCTTGTTAGCTCAATGTCATACCCAGATTTAGTTCCGTCTTTATCCATTGATGTTAATAAAATCTCTCCAGCTCCTAAATCTTCCACCTGTCTAGCCCACTCTACTGCATCTAAACCTGTTGGTGTTCTTCCACCTCTTATATAAACTTCCCACTTGTTTTCACCAACTTTTTTAGCATCTATTGCAACAACTATAGTAGATGACCCAAATCTTATTGTTGCATCCTTCACTAAAGATGGGTTTTTAACAGCTGAAGTATTTATAGAAACTTTATCCGCCCCACTTTCTAAAAGTTTTCTTATATCATCTAAAGTTCTAACACCACCACCTACAGTTAAAGGCATAAAAACCGTTTCAGCAGTATGTTTAACAACATCAAGAATTATATTTCTATCTTCCGCAGATGCAGTAATATCCAGAAAAACTAACTCATCTGCTCCAGCTTCATCGTAAGCTTTAGCTATCTCTACAGGGTCTCCTGCATCCATAAGGTTTACAAAATTTACACCTTTAACTACCCTTCCCTTATTTACGTCTAAACATGGAATTATTCTTTTAGCTAGCATTTTCCTCCCTAATTTAATAAGTTTTCTTTAATTTAGATTTTTAATTAATCCTCTTCCTTTAAAAGTTTATCCAAATTTATATTTATTCCATCAATAATTTCAAACTCATAATTATAATCTACAGTTAACCAAGGTTTTTTGTCTTCAGCTATCTGTATTTTTTTATACTCTGTAAATATCCAAATGACCTTTTTTACTCCACTCTTTAATAATCTATCAGTTTTTAAGAAATAATACTGACTACCTATTTTAGATAAATCTGCTTTTGTATCAACCTCTATTACTACTTCTGGAGGAATTTTCAGGTATGTTCCCTGTGGCTTTTTTAACTTCTCTCTACTAACTATTGCTATATCTAAATTTAGCCATTTCTTTGAACGGGATGGTGTATAAAAGTATCCTACTTCGTTATAAAGAAGTTTATACTTTTTATAATCTAAAAATCTGTGTAAAAATCTAACTATAGTGTCAATAATCCAAGCCTGTAAATCACTACTACCCATTATAGCCTCCGAAGGAAGTTCTCCAGACAATACCTTTCTATAATTTTTGTAATAAATCTTCTTGTTATCTAATATCTCGTAAACCAGATAATCTGGTATTTTAGGACGACCCTTTTTTTTCTTTTTAGTTGTTTTATTTTCTGTTATTGTAGCCATATCATCCTCCAATTATTTTAGAAGTATTTTTATGAATTCTAACTTTTAATTTAAAAATAAAAATATAAGAGAATTTTAAGCTGTGAAGCTAAAATAAAAAAGTATATTAAATATTTTTTAATTTAATAAATTTTCTTCAGAAAGTTTAAAGTTTATAGCCTCTAGAATATGCTTAAGTTTTACATTATTTGAACCTTCCAAATCAGCAATAGTTCTAGATAGTTTTAAAATTCTATGATAACTCCTAGCAGTTAAATTATACTTCTTTGCATACATATTTAAAGTGTTTTCAGCTTTATTATCTAACTCTACATACTTTTCTATCATTGAGGAACTCATCTCACTGTTAAAGTTTATATTAGTGTCCTTAAATCTTCTTTTCTGTATCTCTACAGCCTTTATAACCCTTTCTCTTATCTCTTCTGAGCTTTCGCCACTTGATATTTTTGATAAATCTTCAGGGGGAACAGGGTTTACCCATACATTAATATCAATTCTATCTAATAGAGGTCCCGATATTTTTCCCATATATCTTTTTATTTCTCTTGGAGAGCAACGGCAACTCTTTTTAGGGTCATTTCTATAACCACAGGGACATGGATTAGCGGCGGCTATTAACTGAAATTTTGCAGGGAATATATACATTCCAGAAGCCCTTGATACAACAACTTTTCTGTCTTCTAAAGGTTGTCTTAAAACCTCTAATACATTCCTTTTAAATTCTGGTAATTCATCCATAAAGAATGTTCCGTTGTGTGCCAAACTTATCAAACCGGGTTTAGGAATATTCCCACCACCAATTATAGAAATATCAGAGGCAGTATGATGAGCTGAAATAAAAGGTCTCTCTTTTATTATAAAATCCTCTAAAACACCGGCTACACTGTGTATTTTTGTAGTTTCAATAGCCTCTTCAAAGCTTAAAGGTGGAAGTATAGATGGAAAAGCTTTAGCCATCATTGATTTACCAGAACCGGGAGAACCTATCATTAATAAATTGTGAAATCCTGCGGCGGCTATCTCTAAAGCCCTTTTTACTAAAGTTTGTCCCTTAATATCCTTAAAATCTATACTGTTTTTATTTTTAACTTTAAATATTTCCCTTCTATCTATTTTTACCTTTTCTTTCTTTAGACTACCATTAAGAAACATAACTATATCTTTTATATTTTTAAAACCATATACATTTAGTTCATCTACAAGCCCAGCCTCTTTAGAGTTTTCTTCAGGAAGAATTAGATTTTTTATTCCTTCTTCCTTTAATTTTATAGCTATAGGTAAAGCCCCTTTTATACCTCTCAAATCTCCATTTAAGGCTAACTCTCCAATAAATGCAAAATCTTTTATACTTTCTGTGTCTATCAGCCCATTTGCAGTAAGTATTCCTATAGACATAGGTAAATCGTATATTGTTCCCTGTTTAACAATATCAGCTGGAGCTAGATTAACAACAATCTTCTTATTTGGGAACTTTAGCCCTACATTTGTAATTGCAGATTTAATTCTTTCTTTACTTTCCTTTACTGCGGTGTCAGGTAATCCAACAACTGTGAACTGTGGCAATCCAGATGATATGTTAACCTCAACATCAACAATATAACCGTCTATACCTAAAACACCGCCACTTTTGACCACTGAAAGCATAAACTAAATACTCTCCATTAGGAAAATTTAAGGAAAGTATAAACAATTTGAATTTTAAAATAAAGATTATACTTATTCTAAAAATCAAAAACAGGAACAGCAGAATAATTTTCTATAATCTTTTAATAATTTATTTTTTAGGAGTTAAAAATGTTTATTGTTGGAAAGAATTTATCTAAAGTTTATCAGTTAGAAGGTGGGGAGAAGGTAGAAGCTTTAAAGGGAGTTAACTTAGAGATAAGAAAAGGAGAAATTGTAGGTCTGATGGGTCCATCAGGTTCAGGAAAAAGCACTCTTTTAAATCTTTTAGGAGGAATAGATAAACCTACTAAAGGAGAAGTTCTTATAAATGGAAAAAATATCAATAATCTGAAAGATAGAGAATTAGCAAAATTTAGAAATAAAAATATAGGTTTTGTTTTTCAGTTCCATTACTTACTTCCAGAATTTACTGCCCTTGAAAATGTTATTATCCCAACCCAGTTTTATAGATATATGAAACCTAAAGATGCGGAAGAAAAAGCTAGAAACTTATTAAGTAAACTGAATTTAGAGGGAAGAGTTTATCACAGACCATCTCAAATGTCCGGTGGGGAACAGCAAAGGGTTGCCATAGCACGGGCTGTTATAAATGAACCAGAAATTATACTTGCTGATGAACCTACCGGAAATTTAGATACCGCCAATACAAAAGTTGTAATGGATATATTTACAGAATTAAATAGGGAAAAAAATATAACGATAGTCATTGCTACACATGATGATTTTGTGGCAAGCTTTTGCAATAGAATTATTAAATTAAAGGATGGAGTAATAGAAGAAGAAATTATCAACTAAAAAGTTTGTTTTTAATGAACAGATAATAAAATAAGATTTAAAATAAATTTTTGATTTTATGATATATATTAACTTGAAATTTAAATTTTTTGCATATATTAGCAGTGTCAGAAAATTTGACAAAAACTAACTAAAGGGGTTATTAAGATGTTTGAGAAATTTACAGAAAGGGCAAGAAGAGTAATATTAAGGGCAAGAGAAATTGCCAATGAATATAGAAACAATTACTTAGGAAGTGAACATCTTCTCTTATCTTTATTAGAGTTAGAAGATATACCAGTTTTAGTTTTATCTAGATTTGGTTTAACAGTTGATAAAGTTAAGAAAAGTTTAACATCCCAAATGTCTAAGGGAAATTATAGCGGAGAAATATTATTTGCTCCTGATGCTAAAAGAGTTTTAGAAAATGCAGTAGAGGAAAGTAAAATACTCCATCATCAGATAGTGGGACCAGAGCATATTTTTATAGGGATAATCAGAGAAAAATCTGGATTAGGAGGAAGAGTTTTAAGGGGCTTTGGTATAGATGAATACTCCGTCAGAAGGGAGATTTTACAGATATTAGGTGAGATACCTCCACAGGAGAAATTTAAACAAGTTCCAACTCCAAATATAGATAGATACGGCAGAGATTTAACAGCTTTAGCTAGGGAAGGGAAACTTGACCCTGTTATAGGTAGGGAAAGGGAAATAGAGAGGGTTATTCAAATACTCTCAAGAAGAAGAAAGAATAACCCTGTTCTTATAGGAGAACCCGGTGTTGGTAAAACTTCTATTGTTGAAGGATTAGCACAGAGAATAGCTGAAGGGAAGGTTCCTGAAAATTTACAACAGAAGAGAATTGTTGCATTAGATTTAACTGCATTGGTAGCTGGAACAAAGTATAGAGGACAGTTTGAAGAGAGAATTAAAAATATACTTAAAGAGTTAGAAAAAGCTCCTTACATAATTCTGTTTATAGATGAATTACACACACTTGTGGGAGCAGGTTCAGCTGAAGGTTCTTTAGATGCTTCAAATATGTTAAAGCCTGCTTTAGCTAGAGGTGAGATACAGGTTATAGGAGCTACAACTTTAGATGAGTATAGAAAACATATAGAAAAGGATGGAGCTTTAGAGAGAAGATTTCAACCTGTGTTAGTTGACCAACCGTCTCCAGAGGACACTGTAAAAATATTAAACGGCTTGAAGAAAAAGTTTGAAGATTTTCACGAGGTAGAGTATACGAAGGAAGCAATAGAAAAAGCAGTAGAATACTCAACAAAATACATCACTGATAGATATTTACCTGACAAAGCAGTTGATTTAATAGATGAGGCTGGTGCTTTAGTAAGAATTAGAGAGATGGAATTACCTCCTAAACTTAAAAAGTTAGAAAAACAGATTGAAAAGTTAGAAAAAGAAAAGGCAGAGGCCGTTAAGGAACAGGATTACGAAAAAGCTGCCGAATTGAGAGATAAGGAATTAAGATTGAGAGCTAAATATGAAACTCAAAAGGCAGAATGGAGAGAGAAGAGAAAAGAGAAAAAACCTAAAGTTAAATCTGATGATATAGCACAGGTAGTTTCAAGATGGACAGGAATACCTGTAGCTAGACTTACAGAAACAGACGCACATAAGCTTTTAAAAATAGAGGAAGAATTACATAAGAGAGTTGTTGACCAAGATGAGGCTATAAAAACTATAGCTAAAGCTATAAGAAGAAACAGTGTAGGATTAAAAGGAAGACATAGACCAATAGGAGTTTTCCTATTTTTAGGACCTACAGGTGTTGGGAAAACTGAAACTGCAAAGGCATTAGCAGAATATCTATTTGGAACAGAGGACGCTTTAATAAGATTTGATATGTCTGAGTATATGGAAAAGTTTTCTGCTTCCAGATTAGTAGGAGCACCTCCCGGATATGTTGGATATGAGGAAGGTGGACAGTTAACAGAGACAGTTAGAAGGAAACCTTACTCTGTGATACTCTTTGATGAGATAGAAAAGGCACACCCAGATGTCTTTAACATGTTCTTGCAAATATTTGACGATGGAAGATTAACAGACAGTTTAGGAAGAACTGTTGATTTCAGTAATACGATAATAATAATGACATCTAACCTTGGTGCTAGACTTATAACAGAAAGTAATAAAATGGGGTTTGAAACTAAAAAGGGGATGATAGATTATGAAGATATGAAGAAAAATGTTTTAAGAGAAGTAAAAAGACATTTTACACCAGAATTTTTAAATAGATTAGACGATGTTATAGTATTTAAGCCTCTAGACAGAGATGTTATAAAGGGTATAATTGATATTCAATTGAAGGAAATAAATGAAAGGCTGAAAGAATGGGGAATTACATTAAAGCTTTCCAAAAAGTTTGTAGATTACTTAATAGACAAAGAATACAAACCGGAATATGGTACAATCACTTGTGGAAGACTTACTAGCAGAAGAAATATTGAAGGGCAAAATAAAGGAAGGTTCTACAGTGGAAATAACCGTAAAGAGAGATGGCAAAGTTGCATTAAAAGTGAAAAAAGAAAAAAAAGCAAACAAAAAGGAAAAAGAGGAAGCACTTTCTACAAAATAGATAATAAATTTCTTTTATATTCTTTTCTCTTCTCTATTTTAATTCTTCTTCAAGAAAAATCTTTAGCTGAAGAAAATGATTTCTCAAGAAATCAATCTTTAATAAATACAGAACAGGAAGACCAAAAGGTTTACAGACTAAAAAGTATAAAGTTCGCAGGTTTAAAGTATATAAAGCCAGAGATAATTAAACCGTTAATACCATTCGGTAAAGGAGCAATAATAACTAGAGATACTTTAGTTAACACAATAAGGGATTTGTATAAACTTGGTTATTTTAAAGATATAGAAACTTATGCGAACTTTACTGAGAATGGAGTTGATTTAATATTTGTGTTTAAAGAGTTGCCAGTTGTCCAAAAAATAGACTTTGTAGGAAATGAGGAAGTAGATAGTGAAGAGCTACTTAAATATCTAGGAATATCCACAAAACAGAGACAGGAAACATCTACATTTCTTCCATTTATGACAATAGGTCCAGAGCTTGCTGAGAAATTAGCATCCATAAAAAAGGGACTAGGTAGAGTTTTCTCTCCAGATGAAATAGAGAGAATGAAAAAAATTATACAAAAGGTCTATGAGAAAAAAGGTTTTTATAACGTAAAAGTTGATTACCATTTTAAAGGAAATATTTTAGTTTTTGATATAAAGGAAGGAACTCAAGCTTATGTTTATAAAATAAGAATAGTCGGAAATAAACAGATGGAAACAGATGAAATATTAGATGTAATGGAAACTAAAGAGAGGTGTCTATGGTGCTTCAGATGGCATCCATCTCTAGAAAAGGATACTCTTCTGGACGACATAGAGAGAATAAGAGAACTTTATATAGACAAAGGTTTCTTTGATGTAGATATTTCCAAACCTAAAATAGAGTTAAAAAATGGCGAGGAGTATTATATAACGATATATATAAAGGAAGGGGAAAGGTATAAGCTCTCATCAATAGATATAGAGGGGAATGATTTATTTACAAGGAGAGAGTTATTTGAAGATTTAAAAGAAAAACCTGAAATTGGAAAGTATTACAATGGTAAGGTTATAAAAGCCTTAAAGAAAAATATAGCAGAGAAATACACAGACCTAGGATTTGTCTTTACAAGAGTTTACACTCAAAAGATTAAAAATAAAGAAAAAAAGGAAGTAAAAGTTAAATTTCTAATAGAAAAAGGGGAAAGATATTATACAGATTTAATAGGTATTTCAGGAAATTATGAAAGTAGAGATGAAACTATAAGAAGAGAATTAAGACTTGCACCTGGAGACCTTTTTGTAAAAAGATTGATAAAAAAATCCCAATCTAGACTAATGAGATTAGGTTTTTACAATTCAGTTAATTTAGAACCTCAATTTAAAGATATTGGATTGCTAGATGTAGATGCTAAAGTTTCAGAAAGATTTACAGGACAGCTTTCAATAGGATTGGGATACAGTCAGTTTACAGGTTTATCTGTTTTTGGTTCAGTAAAGAAGGGAAACTTTAGGGGAACCGGAGATACACTTTCAGCATCTATAAGTGTAGGGACAAGGTATAAGAACAACCAAGTAGGTTATATACACAGATGGGCTTTTTATAAACCGATAGATTTAGGTTTTAATGTGTTTCAAAGGGATTTAGATTATTACTCATTTACATCTAAAAAAGTTGGTGGAGATATTACTGCTTCATACGAGTTTTGGGATATATGGAAAGCAGGTTTAACAGTTGGATACCAGAGAGTTAAATATCAAGATATTTCCGATACTGCTCCATTGAGAATAAAGGAACAGGCAGGTAGCTACTCCCTACCATACATAGGAAGCTATATAAATAGATATACATTTGATAACTTCTTGCTTCCCACAGAGGGAACTGATACAACTTTATCTTTTAAAATAGGATTTGGAGATAGAGGTTTTTATAAGTATAACTTTACATATTCCTTGGCTTTACCAGACAAAATATTCCATACAGATTGGATTTTTAACTTCAAATTCAGATATGGAGAAGTTATAAAAAACGGAAGTAAGATACCTCTAGATGAACTTTTCTTTGTAGGTGGTGATTTTACTATAAGGGGATTTGATTATGGTATGGCAGGTTCATTTGATGACAATCTAGACCCTATAGGGAACAAAAAGGAGATAATTTTAAACTATCAGTTAAATCATCCAATTACAGACTTCCTATGGGGATATGTCTTTTTAGACCAAGGTAAAGGATTTAATACTGGAAGTCCATTTAAAGATATGTATTACTCCATTGGTGTAGGTATAAAAGTGATAACTCCTATAGCTCCAATAGACATTTATTATGGAGAGGTGCAAAATCCACCTGAAAATGTGGGAAGCAGTAGATTAGGATTTATTTTAGGAACTTTCTTTTAAACTTTTAAAGAAATTATAAAGTTGTTGTAGATTTTGATTTAAAGTTTTAATCCTAAAGTTAAACTTTGAGAAATTTCATAAAACTTTAAAAACTTTAGGATTAAACATATCTTTATAAGAGAATAAAACTGTTAAAATAACAAAAAATCTATCTTTAGGATGGGAAGTAAAGATGGAAAAATTCAAATTTAACACAATTGAAGAAGCTATAGAAGATATAAAAAAGGGTAAGATGGTAATTGTTGTAGATGACCCAGATAGAGAAAATGAAGGTGATTTAGTAATTGCCGCAGAAAAGATAACCCCTGAAGCTGTAAACTTTATGGCAAAGGAAGGTCGTGGACTTATATGTTTATCTCTACTACCTGATAGATGTAAAGAGTTAGACTTACCATTAATGACAGATAGGAATACAGACCCAAAAGGGACTGCTTTCTGTGTTTCAATAGATGCCCATCCTAAATATGGAACTACAACAGGAATATCTGCATATGATAGAGCTATTACTATAAAACTTGCTGTAAGTCCAGAGGCAAAACCACAGGATTTTATTAGACCGGGACATATCTTTCCACTTAAAGCTAGACAAGGGGGAGTTTTAGAAAGAACGGGACATACAGAGGCATCTGTAGATTTAGCTAGACTTGCAGGGCTATATCCAGCAGGAGTTATATGTGAAATAATGAAAGAAGATGGAACTATGGCTAGACTTCCAGATTTAATAGAATTTGCAAAGAAATATAATTTAAAAATTATAACTATAGCAGATTTAGTTCAGTATAGATTAAAGAAAGAGAAGTTTGTTGTAAGAGAAGCAGAGGCAAATCTTCCAACAAAGTATGGAACATTTAAAATCTACGGTTATAGAAACACACTTGATAACTCTGAGCATGTAGCTTTGGTAATGGGAGAAATAAAGGAAGATGAACCTGTTTTGGTTAGAGTTCATTCGGAATGTTTAACAGGAGATGTTTTTGGTTCATTAAGATGTGATTGCCAATCTCAACTACATCTAGCTTTACAGAAGATAGCAGAGGAGGGAAAGGGAGTTTTAGTTTACATGAGAGGGCATGAGGGAAGGGGAATAGGAATAATAAATAAAATAAAAGCTTACAAACTACAGGAAGAGGGATTTGATACAGTAGAGGCTAATCATAAACTAGGTTTCAATGCAGATTTAAGGGATTTTGGAACTGGAGCCCAGATACTTATAGATATTGGAGTTAGAAAGATGAGACTTATGACAAACAACCCGAGAAAAATTGTAGCTTTAGAGGGGTTTGGATTAGAGATAGTTGAAAGAATTCCAATAATAACAGAGCCTACCCCTTATAACGTTTGTTATCTAAAAACCAAAAAAGATGTTTTAGGACATTTTATAGACGAAATAGAAAATAAAAATTAAGTTTTATGAAGTTTACTAATAGGGACTATCTCCGAAAAGATTGATATATTAATAGATAAGTAAAAGTTTTGGGAGGATTTATATAATGAGAATTGCTGTAATCTCTTTTGACCAAGAGTTCTCTAAAAAAATTAAAGATAGTCTGGGAGATGAACATCAGGTAAGAATATATATAGATAGTTTAGGAATGTTAAGAGATTTAAAAGAGTTCACACCAGATATGATTATTTACGATGCATCTGCAGGTGAGTTTGCAATAGATGATTTAAAATTTTTAATGACAAGGGACAAATTAGAAAATATAGAGTTTAAAATTTTCATTTCAAAGATAGAACCGATAAATGTTGATGAATTACCTAAAAAAATTCCTAAAGAAATATATTACAAAGGGGAAGATGAGATTAGTAAACTGATAGTTAAACTAAAATCTGCAGGATTGATTGAGGAAGATTTAAGTCAAGATTTGCTTTTAAATAATGAAATGGCTTTAGAAACTGAAAAGGAAGAAAAAGGAACTGATTTAGACAGTTTACTCTCCCAATCCCCAGAGGATATAGAAGATTTATTAATGGGTGGTGGTATAGAGGAGGAAAAACCAAAAGAAGAAAAACCGAAGAAAAAGGAAAAAGAGGAAACAAAAACAGAAACCCCATCAAAACCTCCTTCAGATGAATTATTCAATGAAGATATTCCTCTAGAAGAGATTGAAAGTATATTAGGTGAGTTTTCTTTAGGAGAAGAAAGTAAAGAAAAGGAAGAAGTTAAACAGGAGGTTAAGAGAAAAGAGGAGAAGAAAGAAGTTAAACAGGAAGGGGAACTAGACTTTAAATCTGAAGACATAGAAGAGTTATTAGGTTTATCAGAGTTTGAACCTAAAAAGGAAGAAAAAAAGGAAATTTCAAAAGACACTCCAAAAAAAGAGGAAAGAAAGATAAAAAAAGAGGACTTTTTAGCAGATATAGAGAATTTACTAACTGTTCAGGCTAAAAGTAAAAAAGAGAAAAAAGAAGAAAAAAAAGAAGAGAGAAAAGAAATAAAAGAAGAGAAGAAAGAGAGAATGTTTAAGACGGAAGATATAGAAGATTTACTTTCAGATATAGGATTGTATAAAGAGGATAAAAAAGATAAAAAAGATGATGTAGTAGACGAAGATTTAACTCAAGTGGAAGAACCAAAGATTAAGAAGTTTACAGTTGAGGAAACAAGTGAAACACAGATAACTGAAGAACCTACCATAGCTAAAGCTGTTAGAAAATCTGGAAGCATAAAGTTAGAAATATCCATTTCTGAAGAGGAAATAAAGAGATTAATTGTGAAGGAAACTGTAAATAGAATGGTTGAAGAGTTAAAAAATGATACAATTTTAAAGGAATTAATAGAAAATATTCAAAAGGATTTTATAGATAGAACTGAAAAAGAGCTAGAAAGTTTAAAAGAGGTTGTAAAAGTTGAAGCTAAAACGAAATTACTGAAAAAAATAGAGGATGATTTAAAAGACAAAATTAAGGAAAGTATAAAGAAAGATGTAATGGAAATTACAACAAAATTGGTAAAATATAAATTAGAACAGATTTTTGGCAAATAAATTAAATTTAGGTATTTAGTTATATAAAAGAAAGACTTGTCTTTAGTTTTTTCTTGACAAATTTATAAAAACAGGCTATTAAGTATTGTCATTTATAAGATGGAGGAAGATATGGATTTAAACAGGATTAAAGAGGAACTTTTGAAAAAGAAAGCTGAAATATTAGACAGTTTATCTAAACAAAACACCGATGATTTAAATGAGAAAAGTGGTGTTGAGGATACAGCGGACATAGTAGCAACTGAGTTAACAAGAGAAACCCTTTATAAATTATCACAGGCAGAGAGAGAAACGTTATTTTTAATAGATATAGCTTTGAAAAAAATAGAGAATGGAACATATGGAATATGTGAGGAGTGTGGAGAGCCTATAGGGGAGAAAAGATTAGAGGCTATTCCTTGGGTAAGACTTTGTATAAAATGTAGTCAAAATGAAGAAACTATAAAAAGTTTTTCAAATAGAAATGATGATGTTTCCTACTATCATATAATACCTGACACAACATTTACTGAAGACGAAGATAATAAAAACTTTTCAGGATAATGTATGAAAAAAAGATTTTTAAAATTTTGGGTAGTTGCTTTTCTTATTTTTATATTAGATTTAATAACAAAAGAATTTGCGGAAAAGTATTTAGCTAACAAAGTTATTCCAATTATACCTAATTTTTTTAATCTGGTTTTAGTTTGGAACAAGGGAATGGCTTTTGGTTTGTTAGGAAATGCTCCAGAGATTTTAAGATTTTTAACTCTCATTATAGTAACATTTATAATCATTATTATAACTATTTTATATGCCTATAAAAACACAGATAATCTACCTAAACTTCAGTTTTACTCCTTGGCACTTATAACAGGCGGAGCATTAGGAAATCTATACGATAGACTTTTTATAGGAAAAGTTAGGGATTTTTTAGATTTTTATATTGGAAATTATCACTGGCCTGCTTTCAATATAGCTGACAGTTCTATAACAGTTGGAGTTATAATTTTTGTATCTTACGAGATATTTTTTAAAAGGAAAGAGGAATGGTTTAACTAATAAAACTACATTTAGAATAAGGGACATCCTTTGGAGGCAATAAAAAATGATTGGGAATTTAATAAAAAAAATATTTGGAACAAAGAATGAGAGGGAAATAAAGAAATTAAAACCTCTTATTGAAAGAATAAACTCAATTGAAAAGGAATTTAATAATTTAACTAATAAAGAAATCAGAGAAAAAAGTTTGGCTCTAAAAGAGAAAATACAAAGTGATAAACATCTAAAAGAGGCTATTATTCAAGGTGAAATCGTAGATGAGCTAATTGAGGCTTTTGCATTAGCGAGGGAAGCTTCCAAAAGAACACTAGGTTTAAGACCATTTGATGTTCAGTTAATAGGTGCCATTGCTCTACACAAAGGAATGATTGCAGAGATGAAAACTGGTGAAGGTAAAACTTTAGTTGCAACTCTATCTGCATACTTTAACGGCTTAACTGGAGATGGAGTTCATTTGGTAACTGTTAACGATTATTTGGCAAAGAGAGATGCGGTATGGATGGGAAGTATCTACAAATTCTTAGGTTTGGATGTTGGTATAATCAACACTAATAATGTTTCATATATAGTTAAGTGGGTAGATGAGGAAAAGTTTCAAGAGGCTATAGAAAAAGACTTAAGAGTTTGGCCAAAAGATTTTGAAGGTTTAATACTACCTTCTGAAAAATACAATATAGAGGCTAGGAAAAATTTCTTTACCACCACTGAAGATGTTGATAGAAGAAAAGCTTATGAGGCTGACATAACATACGGAACAAACAATGAGTTTGGTTTTGATTATTTAAGGGATAATATGGTTTTCTCAAAAGACCAGATAGTTCAAATAAAGGGACATAACTATGCAATAGTTGATGAGGTTGACAGTATATTAATAGATGAAGCAAGAACACCTTTAATTATATCCGGTCCTTCAGGTGAAGATACATCAATATACTATCAGGCTGATGGTTTTATTAAAGAGCTGATAAACAAAGTAAAATCTGAAAATTTAGACCCTGTAAAAAATGAGTATTATGAAGTTGATGAGAAAAATAAAACTGCCGTTTTAGCTGAAAAAGGTGTAGAGGAAGCGGAAAGATACTTTAATATAGAAAACCTATATGACCCTAAAAATATAGATTTATTACATGCATTAACCCAATCTTTAAGGGCAAATCTCCTATTCCATAGGGATGTTGATTATGTAGTTAAAAATGGAGAGGTGATAATAGTTGATGAATTTACAGGAAGATTAATGCCCGGTAGAAGATGGTCAGATGGTTTACATCAGGCTATTGAGGCTAAAGAGGGAGTTAAAATACAGGCTGAAAATCAAACATTAGCATCTATTACATTCCAGAATTACTTCAGAATGTATAAAAAGCTGGCAGGTATGACAGGAACAGCTGAAACAGAGGCTGAAGAGTTTAAAGAGATATATAATCTAGATGTTTTGGTTATTCCAACTAACAAACCTATCCAGAGAAAAGACCATCCAGATAGAGTTTACAAAACAAAAAAGGAAAAATTTAATGCAGTTTTAGATTTAATAGAGGCTGAACATAAGAAGGGAAGACCTATATTAGTTGGGACAGTATCAATAGAAACATCAGAGTATCTTTCAAAGCTTCTCAAAAAGAGAGGAATTCCACACAATGTTCTAAATGCAAAACATCACGAAAAAGAGGCTGAGATAATAGCTCAAGCTGGAAGATTAGGAGCTGTAACAATAGCTACAAATATGGCTGGTAGAGGAACAGATATTCTATTAGGTGGTAATCCTGAATTTTTAGCTAAAGAGATATTAAAGGAAAAGGGAAAAACTCCGGAAGAGGCAACAGAGGAAGAGTATAAAGAGGCTTTAAAGAAAGCCCAAGAAATAACTGCAAAAGAAAAAGAAGAGGTAAAAAAATTAGGTGGTTTACTTGTAATAGGAACAGAGAGACATGAAAGTAGAAGAATTGACAATCAGTTAAGAGGTAGAGCTGGAAGACAGGGAGACCCGGGAGATAGTATATTCTTCTTATCACTGGAAGATGATTTATTAAGGCTGTTTGGTGGAGATAAATTAAAAGCTATTATGGATAAACTTAATATTCCAGATGATGAACCTATAGAGAGTGGGTTAGTAAGTAAATCTATAGAGAATGCACAGAAAAAGGTTGAGGGACAAAACTTCCAAGCTAGAAAGAGACTTTTAGAGTTTGATGATGTGATGAATAGACAGAGACAGGCTATATACTCACTTAGAAGGGAAATTTTAGAGGGAGCTAACATTAAAGATGAGATATGGTTATGGTTGGATGATGTTTTATTGGCTTATCTAGATAGATTTGCTCCAGCTGAAGAATATCAAGAAAAATGGGATTTAAAAGGACTAGAGAGATTTATCAATGATTGGTTAGGTGTAAGTATTACCATAGATACTGATAAAGAATGGGATAGAAAGGAGTTAGAGGAGTATATACTTACAGAGATTGAAAAATTCTATAAGGATAAAGAGGAGAAGTATGGAAATACTTTAATGAGAGAATTTGAAAGATACATCACTCTACAGGTTTTAGATAATTTATGGAAGGAACATCTACATATGTTAGATAGATTAAGGGAAGCGGTGTATTTAAGAGGATATGCACAGAGAGACCCATTAGTTGAATACAAAAGAGAAGCCTTTGACCTATTTGAAGATATGTATTTCAGATTAAAACAGCAAACTTTGGAATATCTGTTTAAAACAAATATTCTTACAGAGGAGCAGATAGAAGAGGAAGTAAAGAAACACGACGAAGAAACAGATAAGATTTTAGAGCAGAATAAAAAATCTGAAGAAAGTAATGAAGACAATTTAAAAGAGAAGAAAAAGAGAAAGAAAAAAGAGCTTTTAGTAAAGTATAAAACCAGAATGGAGAGAAGGAAAAGAAAGGATAAATAGACAGAGGAGAGTAAGATGAGTGTTGAGATAAAGAAAGTAAAGAAAAAGAAAAAAGGTATTCCAAGAGCTTTGATATATGAAATGAGATATGGCTCTCCAATCTACTACAGAGATTACGATAAAGTCCTTACTGGAGAGAAAACATTGGAGGAAGTTATGGGTAGTAGTAAATTACAGGCACTGTTAATATGGCTAATTCTAAAATTTTTAACTAAAAACATAGATACAACTAAATATTATGTGTTGACAAACGAAGTAGGATTTCAATGGTCGTCTAGAAGTTGGAGAAATTTGGATATAGCTATATTTGAAAAAGATAAACTCTTAAAGGAAGGTATTAACGATAAATATGTAAAAACACCTCCAGAGGTAGTTATAGAGATAGATACAAAAGCTGACTTAAGAAAGTATGGAGACTTTATGAATTATGCAAGGGAGAAAACACAAGATTTACTAAACGCAGGAGTAAAAAAAGTAATTTGGTATACGACCTTTGACAAAAAGGTAATGGTGGCTGAAAAGGGAAAAAGATGGTTTATCACAGATTGGAATGATACTATTGAGATTATAGATAATTTAAAACTTAATATAGATAATCTTCTAAAAGAAGAAGGAATGGAGCTGTAAAAAAACAAATTCAAAATTTTTTTATTAAACTTAATAATTCCTCTCCTGTGATAGCGGCTGTTCCTATTTCTCCAACTACATAACCTCCAGCTAAATTAGAGAGAATTGCACTTTCTAACCAATTTCCTCCTGAAACCTTTGACAATGTTAAAACAGATATTACAGTATCTCCTGCCCCTGTCACATCAAAGACCTTTTTAGCTTTTGCAGGTATCTTAGTTATACTTTCATTCTCAAATAAAGCCATTCCTTCAGAGCCTAAAGTTATAAGTAATTGATTTATTCCTAACCTTTCCATAATCTCTTTACCAACTTCTTCTATAGGATAATCTTTATCCCTTTTTACACATTGATAGGCTTCTTTCTTGTTAGGTGTCATAATTGTAATATTTTTGTATAACTCAAAATTTTCAGGTTTAGGGTCAACGAATACATATTTCCCTGTAGCTAGTATATAATCCATTAATTTTTTTGTAATAACTCCCTTTCCATAATCGGAGATAATTATTCCATCTATAGAGCTAATTATCTGGTCTATACTTTGAATTAAGTTGTTAATGATTTTATCATCTATCCTCTTTCTACTTTCCCTATCTATCCTTAAAAGTTGTTGACTTACCGCTAAAACTCTTGTTTTTTCAATTGTAGGTCTTTGAGTATCAACTACAACTAGAGGTTTTATATTATTTCTCTCTAACATCTCCTTTAAAATCCTTCCGTTTTCATCTCCACCTATCACACCTGCTATATAGACCTCTCCATCTAATTTAGATATATTCCAAGCTACATTACAGGCACCACCAAGTTTTAAAATTTCCTCTTTAATATCAACAACAGGAACTGGTGCCTCAGGGGAAATTCTTTCAACTTCTCCCCATAGATACTTATCAAGAATTAAATCTCCTACAACTAATATCTTTTTTTCTGGAAATTTAGAGATTATTTCCTTAGCTCTAGAATAATCTATCATATGTTAAACCGTCCCTAAACTTTCCAACCAGTCAGTAGTAATATTTTCATATATTAACATTTCACTGTTTTGGATTGATACATATTCTAGCTTTTTAGATAAATCTTCTAAATTCATAGATAAATAGTTATTTATTGCGTTGTTGAGAGTATTAACGTTAAGGTCTTTATCAAGAATTATCTGGGCTAATCCTCTATCCTTAAGCCATTTAACATTGTAATACTGATGATTTTTAAATGCATAAGGGTATGGAATAAACACTGTAGGTTTACCATAATAGAGTATTTCTGAAACTGTTCCGGCACCAGACCTACAGATAACTATATCAGATGCTTTATACAGTAATCCTATTCTTTCTACAAACTCAAAACTTTTTATATTGTCTGTATCTATAACTCCCTTAAAATTTTTCCCTGTAATAATAATAAAAAATAAATCTTTTCTTCTTTTAGATATTTCTAATCCTACTTCTGTTATCTTTTTCGCTCCCTGACTTCCACCGAACATTAGCACAACAGTTTTATCATGAGGAATATCTAATAACTTTCTTGCCATATTTTTTGAGATAAATTTATCCTGTTTAACTAAACTTCTGAGGGGTAAACCGGTAAGATTAGTCTTTTTTTTAGGGAAGTGATTGAAAGAGTATTCAAAAGTTATAAATATCTTTCTAGCTAACCTTGAAAGGAGAAGATTTGTAGAAGATGGTATAGAGTTCTGTTCATGAATATAAAGTCTGGTTCCTGTAAGTTTTACGGCAATTCCAAGAGGGGCTGATGCATATCCTCCGAACACTAATGCAAACTGTGGTTGTTCTTTTCTTATTATCTTTGATATTTGATATGCAGTCTTTAAAAGTTTAGCTGTATTTTTAATTTTTTCCGATTTAGACTTCCCAACTATACCTTTTATATCGTAGAGATATTTTTCTCCAAAAGGAAAATCCAGTTTAGCTTCTATACCGTATTTTGTCCCAAAAAAGTAGATTTTATAACCTCTCCTATAAAATGTTTCAGCCATTGCAATGGCTGGAAAGTAATGTCCTCCCGTGCCACCGCCGGCCATAAATACCTTTTTATCTAACATATCTTCTCCTACTTCTGCTTTTTTTCAATACAAATACCTTTTTAGGTTCTTTAGATAATCTTAAGAGGATACCTGCCATTAAGGACATTATTATTAAAGAGGTTCCACCATAACTAACAAAAGGTAATGTTATACCAGTAGCAGGAAATATATTTAAATTCACTGCAAAATGTAGTAAAGCCTGTAAAACTATAACGTAGGTAATCCCCACTCCTAAAACCTGAGAAAACTTATCCTCTAAATTTATACTAATTTTAATACCTTTATATAAAATAAATAGGAAAATGGATAAAATAAAGATACATCCTATAACTCCAAATTCCTCACCTATTAATGCAAAAATGTAATCTGTCTGTATTTCAGGGAGATATTTAAACTTCTGTGAACCAGCACCTAAACCTTCGCCAAACCAACCACCTTTAACGAAGGATATTAAAGCTTGAACTATCTGATAGCTTATATCTGTTCTATGCTCTAAAGGATTTAAAAAGGCTAATAATCTATACCTTGCATACTCGACATTATAAACACTGAAAGCTAAAAGCCCAGCTCCTATGGTAAAGAGAGGAATAATTTTCTTTAAATCAAATTTAAATGACAACATTAACAGTATTGATATTAAAGCTATAAATATGGCTCCTCCGTTGTGGGGTTCTTTTAAGATTAAATATACAAATATAGATACAACAATTAAAGGAACGGTAATTCCATACCAACTATTCAAAACTTTTTCTTTCCTAGATATATACTTTGCAAAAAATAGAACAATTGTAAATTTAGCTAACTCTGAAGGCTGAAATCTGACTATCCCCAGATTTAACCATCTTCTAACGGATTTTCCCTTTAACTCAACGTAAAAAAAAAGGACTAATATTAAAAGAATTATTGTTATTACTGTTATATAATAGGCATACTTTTTCCAGAATTCTATCGGTGTTAAATAGGCAACTATCATAACTATAAAGGCAAAAAAGGAAAAGAATAACTCCTTTTTTATGTATATATATGGGTCTTTATTTGAAAAAATATTTGGGACAGTGGTAGCACTGTAGATTAAAAGCACTCCTATTGATATAAGTAAAATAAAAGCAAAAGCTAAAGATAAATCAAAATGTAAATTTCTAAGCATTTTTTAACTCTTCAAAGATTTTATTAAATTTTTCCCCTCTGTCTTTATAGTTTTTAAACATATCAAAACTTGCACAACCGGGAGAAAATAAAATTATATCTCCTTTAGAAGCAAATGAAAAAGCATTTTTTACTGCATCTTCCAAAGTTTCAAACTTATATAGAGGATAACTTCCATATAGAGAGTTAAATATCTCTTCCTTGTCTTTACCAATAATAAAAACTGCCCTTATGTTTTTAAACTTTTTTAATCTCGTAAAATCTCCACCTTTATTTATTCCTCCAACTATCAATAAAATATTTTTGTCTTTATAACTGGTTATCGCCTTTTCTACAGCTTGAGTTGTTGTTGATTTGGCATCATTTATAAAAGTTATTCCGTTTATCTCTCCTATAACTTCCATTCTGTAGGGCAACGGCTTAAATTTCCTTATTCTGTCCTCAATAACTGTATTTTCTATTCCCTTTAAATATCCTACTAAAACAGTAGCCATAATATTTTGGATATTATGAATTCCCTTTAAATTAATATCTGATACATCAAAATATACTTCTTTTTTGAAAATTTTTAATATTAATCTGTTATTTCTTAGGTAAATTCCATTTAAGTTGTCGGGAAGTTTTTCTAAAGAGAAAAAATATTTAACTGCACCAGTTGGCACATTTCTAACATTAATATCATCGTAGTTTAATATAGCAATGTCATTTTGAGACATATTTCTAAAAAGTTTGTATTTGGATAACTTATAGTGGCAAAATTTTTTATGCCAATCTAAATGGTCTGTAGATAGATTTAAAAAAACTGCTATATTCGGTTTGAAATTTTTTGTTGAGTATATCTGAAATGATGAAAGTTCTAAAATTGCGGTCTTTTTACTATCTTTTAAAACCAGTTCAGAGAAAGGTATTCCATAATTACCTCCTATCTGTGATGTATCCTCACCTAAAACTGTATGAATTAGTTTTGTTGTGGTAGACTTCCCATCTGTTCCAGTTATCGCTATTACATCTCCCTTAAAGTATCTGTATGCAAACTCAATTTCTCCAATAATTGGAATATTTCTTTTTTTTGCATCTTTAAAAACTTTATTAAAGAATGGAATGCCGGGAGAAACTACTATCTCATTAACGTTATTTAGTAATTCTTCTTTATAATCCTTATCATCAACAATTACAGGGTTTAACCTTAATTCATTTGCCAGTTTGAAAGTAGATTGTCCCGTTATACCCTTTCCATAAATTAATAACATAAAACACCTCTTAAAAAAATTTTTTTTAATCTTTAAAATATATAAGATTTTTCAACTAATAATAATTTAAATTTCTTAGAGAGGGGAGTTTCAAATGATAAAAAAAGTTTCTTTTTCTATATTTGATACAGGTGAAACAATCTTAGGAGCAATAGTTTTTTCCGTTTTCTTCCCATTGTATATAACTAAATATATATCTGTGGAAACTTTTACCTTTTTCTATGGCATCGTATTTTTAATATCATTTATTATTTCATTACAACTTGGGAAGATTGCAGATGAAAGAAATTTAAGAAAGGGATTTTTTACTTTTTTTACAGTATCTATCTTTCTTTTAACATTACTATTAGCTATCGTATCAAATAACTATATTTTATCCTTGTTGATTTTCTTTTTACTTGCTATTACACATCAACAAAACCTAGTCTTTTATAATTCTTTACTTACAGATTTTAAAGAAAAAGGTTTCATATCTGGATTAGGTGTAAGTTTAGGTTATATAGGGTCTGCTATTGCATTAATGTTTTTTGCTCAATATTTGGAAATTCCATATGTGTATATTTTCACAGCTTTAGTATTTATGTTATTAGCTTTACCATCTATTCTTTTTATTGAAAATCCAAATATAAAACCTAAAAAGATAAACTTAAAGGTAATTTTTTCAGATAAAGAATTTTTACTTATTATTTTATCAATTTTGTTTTTAACAGAAATAGCCAATACTTTAATATCTTTAATGGGTGTTTATCTCAAGGAAGTTTACAAACTTGAGGACACGGAAATATATAAAGTTATAGGATTTTCATCGGTAGGTGGAATAGTTGGTGGTATAATATGGGGATATTTAACAAAGTTTTTTGATATAAAAAATCTTTTTGTTGTTGGCTTTATATTTTGGTTTTCATTCCTGATAATTCTTCCATTTACTCCTAAAGATTTTCTGCTCGTAGTAGGATTATTTGCAGGTTTCTCATTATCACATTTATGGACAACGTCTAGAGTTTTAATAATAGAGGTTTTTCCTAAAAATGAAGTTTCTACAAGATTATCATTTCTGTCAATTACAGAGAGAATTTCCTCAAGTTTAGGTTTAATGGTGTGGTCATTCTTACTAACTTTAACAAAAAGTTATCAGTTAACTGTGCTTTTAATGAGTGTATTTGTAGTTATAGGGTGGCTAATATTTGTATTTAGAAATAAATTAAGTTTGTTATTAATTAAGGAAAAAGGAGTTTAGCCATGACTAGGAAAGATGATGATATTATAAACAAAATTTCAAAAGTAGATAGAAAAAAATTGGGAAGTGATATTCCAATAGAGATATTTAGAGTTTTCAGACATTTCTCTCAAATTTATGCAGAAGACTTACTTGGAAAAAAGGCCACAGGTATATTGTTTATTAATGCTGGAAAAGAACTAGGTAAAAATATTGGCAAAAAACTGTATGATAAAGATTTGGAAAAGTATATAAAAAATGTTAAGGAGTTTGTAGAAAAGGAAAAGATTGGCATTTTAAAAGTTGTTGAGGCATCTAACAAAAAATTGGTGTTTCAGCTAGATGAGTGTATCACATGTGCTGGAATGGATAATATAGGAAAGAGAATTTGTTTCTTTGAAGTCGGTTTTGTTGCAGGTGTGGTCGAGGTCTTCCTCGGTAAAAAGGTGATAGCTGAAGAAACAAAATGTAATGCTAATGGGGAAGGAGTTTGTGAGGTAAGTGTATATCTAAATAAGTGAATATTTTGTTATTTTTTCCTTTATCTTTCTTCCAAATTTTGTATCTGGAATAAAAACTATTCCAACTTCCTTCTTTCCTAAAAACCTACCTAAATCTTTCTTTGAAAATAATTCAAAATACTCTCCATCATATTTGTAGAGAATATTTCTTTTAGTTCTCTTAGAAATATCTCTAGCTAAAATTAAAAAACCTTTTTTTCCAGCCTTTAGCTCCTTCAATGCTTCATCAAAACCTATTTTTATAATTCTACTTCTCCAACCAAGCTGTAAAAGATTAATTATCCGTTTTTCTAACTGTTTTTTTACTTCCATAGTATCTATATTAAATCTTCTTCTTATTTTTTCTTTTCTTTTAGAAAGACAGGAGGGACATATATAAAAACCTCTCCCTCCATACTCTCTATAAACTGGCTTATTATCTTCAAAACTAAATCTTACAAGTTTTTCCTTTTCTGTTTTTTTTTACAGATAACACAACTTCTTATCGGTCTAGCCATTTTTCTCCGCCAACTGTTGTAATCTGTCAAAATCTTCCTCGCTTAATATGTCTATATGCCAACCTGTAAGCTTATGGGCTAATTTAGCGTTGATACCTCCCTTTCCGATAGCTAGAGACAGCTCGTTTTTAGGAACTGCAACTTCTATTCTCTTTTCCTTTTCAAATATTTTCCATTTTTTAGGATGTGCCGGGGATAAAGCCCTAATTACAAACTGTGCCGGGTCAGGATGCCACTCTATAACATCTATCTTTTCATCTGAAAGTTCCATTGAAACATTTTGTATTCTTTTTCCCTTTAATCCTACAACAACACCTACAGGGTCTATATTCCTATCTTCAGTCCAAACTGCAACTTTAGCCCTATCTCCCGGTTCTCTAGCTACAGCTTTTATCTCTATCTCACCCTCTTGAACCTCTGGAACCTCTATTTCTATAAGTTTTCTTAAAAGATTTGGATGGGTTCTAGATAGTATTACGAGTGGTTTTTCTTTATCCAAAAGTTTTATAAATCTCTTTGTTTTTCCCTTCTCATATATAGGATAAACTCCATCCTTTATAACCTTTAGTATTAATGCCCTAACTCTATCTCCTATTTTATACTTTTCCTTCCTTATCTGTTCCTCTTCTGGTAAAACAGCTTCAACCCTACCTAAATCAACGATTATATCATTCCCTTCAAATCGTCTTACTGTTCCTGTAATAACCCTTCCTTCTATATCTTTAAACTCTTTAAACAGAATATTTTTCTCAACTCTAGCTATCTTTGAAGATATTACCTCCTTGGCAACATTTAAAGCAATCCTTCCTATACTTTCTAAATCTAAAGGAACATAAATATATTTTCCAACTTCAGCTTTAGGGTCTATCTTCTTTGCCTCTGAGATGGAAATATCTCTCTTTGGATTATCAACAAAAGGCGTTATCTTTTTCTTTAATAATACCTTTAGTTCATCGTTTTCCCTATCAAACTCAACAAAAACATTGTTTTTATAACCAAATTCTTTTTTTACAGCAGTTCTTATACCATCTATTAATGCCTTTTCAACTATACTTTCAGGAACATTTTTTTCTTTAGCAACTAGTTCTATAACATTTTTCAGTTTTACCGACATTTTCCTTCCCCTTATTTTTTTAATCGTCTAATCTTGCTTTAGATATATTTTCTAAATTTATTTTTATAATTTCTTCATTATTTTTAATTAAAACATTATCCTCCTCTAAACCTTCTAAAATTCCAGTAAAAACATTTTTTTTATCAATAGGTTCTTTAACAATTATTTTAATATTTCTACCTTTAAAAATTTCATACTCTTCCCTATTTTTTAATTTTCTATTTAACCCCGGTGAGGATATTTCTAATGTATATGAGTATGGAATTAAATCCTCATCATCTAAAAGTTTCCCTAATCTTCTACTTACTATTTCACACTGTTTTATCGTTGTTCCATTAGGGTCATATATGTAAACCCTAAGTGTAGGTTTTCCTTCTTTAATAAACTCTATATCAACAAGCTTTAGCCCTAAACTTTCTAGTATTGGAGCTACTAACTCTTTAACTTTTTCTACTACATTAATCACCTTTACCACCTCTACTTTTTATTAAGGTTTTAGATTGTAGGATTTTAGATTATACAACATAAAACTAAAATTTAAGTTAAATCTTTAAAATATGTAGTTCAAGCTGATATTTTATGATTTTTGAAATAAACTTTATAAGCTTTTATATATAGATAAATGCTAGTATACATGTCTACATTTCATCTAAACCTGCTTTCTCAAACTATTTATTTTGAAAAATTTTTTTATATAAAAAATTATTAAAGGGATTTTTTATATTTAGAAAAAATAAATTCCTTTATTAAATGTGCTATATAACCATTCTTCAATATTATATCTCCTATATGTATAGTATAATTTAAAATAATAAACAAAACTGAAAGGTGTTTTTATGAATAGATTACATCAGTTAGCCGTAAATGATGAAGGGTTTATATTTGACCCTTTAACAGGAGAGAGTTTTACAGTTAATAGAACTGGACTGTTTATAATTAACAGATTAAAAGAAGGAAAAAAAGAGGAAGAAATACTACAGGGATTACTTGATGAATTTAATGTTTCTAAAGAGGTTGCCGAGAGAGACTTAATAGATTTTTTAGAGAAGTTAAAAAGCTATAGAATTATTTAGTTGGTAAGCTTGTTTTTACTAACCAGAGAGGTGAAAGAATGGAATTAAAAATAGGAATATCTGGAATAAATGCTGTTGACAATCCGGGACCGGGAGTTGGTGTTGCAAAAAGTATAAAAGAAGATAGGGAGCTATCGGCTAAAATAGTTGGTTTGTCCTACGATGCTATGGAACCCGGAAACTATATGAAATGGATTATTGATAAATCTTATATTCTTCCGTATCCATCTACAGACCATAAAACATATTTAAACAGACTTTACTATATAAGGGAAAATTATGGGCTTGATTTTGTGTTGCCTGTATTAGATGCAGAACTACCACTCTATCTTAAATATCAAAAAGAGTTAGAAAAAAACGGTATAAAAACTTTTTTACCTACATTAGAACAGTTTAAATTAAGAGGAAAAGATAAACTAGAAGAGGTAGCTAAAAACATAGGTATAGAAACTCCTAAATCTGAGGTTGTAAATTCCTACGATGAGTTAGTGAAAGCTGTTGAAAAACTTGGGCTTCCTGTAATGGTAAAGGGAGTTTTTTATAAGGCATACAGAGCTTACACAGTTCAAGAGGCAGTAAGTTTCTTTAATAAAATAGTTGCTGAATGGGGTTATCCTGTTATTTTACAGCAGGTAGTTTCTGGAGAGGAGATGAATGTTGTTGCCGCTGGAGATGGTGAAGGGAACTCTTTAGGAATGATAGCAATCAAAAAAATGTGGATAACAGAGCTTGGAAAAATATGGACTGGTATAACTATTAAAAATGAGGAGTTGTTAAATTCAGCTAAAAGGTTTATAGAAATTTACGGTTGGAAGGGAGCTTTTGAGCTTGAATGTATAGTTGATTTGAATAACAACAAAATCTATTTAATAGAGATAAATCCTAGATTTCCAGCGTGGTCTTACTTCTCAACTGGAGTTGGTGTCAACATAGCATCAAATATAGTTAGAAAGGCTTTTGATTTACCAGTAAAGGAGTATAGAGACTATCCTGCAGGGAAACTCTATATAAGATATACAGATGACTTTGTTGTTGGTATAGAAACTTTTCAAAAATTAATAACTTTAGGAGAAAATTAGGATGAAGAAAGTATATGAAAAACCGGTTATAGTGAAAGTTGAAACAGGGTTTATGAATAAGTTCGGAGAAAGTCCTTTATATCAGAGAAAAGTGAGAACAGATATAGACGGGGTTTCTATCGATGAGCTTGTGAAAAAGTATGGCTCACCTTTATTTGTAATATCAGAGAAAAAATTAAGGGAAAAATACAGGAATATATATAATGCATTTGCTTCAAGATACCCAAATGTCCAGTTTGGCTGGTCTTATAAAACAAACTATCTAAAGGCGGTATGTGCTGTTTTACATCAAGAGGGAGCTATAGCTGAAGTTGTTTCTGGGTTTGAGTATGAGAAAGCTAGAAAATTAGGAATTGAAGGTAAAGATATTATATTTAACGGTCCACATAAAAGACTAGAAGATTTAGAGATAGCTGTTAAGGAAGGTGCAAAGATACATATAGACCATTTTGACGAGATAATTGATTTAGAAAAAGTTGCTGATAAGTTAGGAAAAACTGTAAAGGTGGCAATTAGATTAAATATGGATACTGGAATAAGACCTCAATGGTCTAGGTTTGGTTTCAATTTAGAAACTGGACAGGCTTTAGATGCAGTTAAAAGAATAGCTCAAAGTGGAAAATTAATATTAAACGGATTACATGCTCATATAGGAACTTTCATATTAGACCCTAACGCATACGCTAAAGAAGTAGAAAAGATGGTTAAATTTGCCTACGAAATAGAGGATAACTTCGGATTTAAGATAGAATATATAGATATAGGCGGAGGACTACCATCTAAGAATAAACTGAAGGGAACATACTTACCACCTGATATAGCTGTTCCACCTGTTGATGAGTATGCTGAAAAGATAATAGATGCTCTATACTCAAACTTAAGACCGGGAGATTTTCCTAAATTAATACTTGAAACAGGTAGAGCAATAGTAGATGAAGCTGAATACTTAATAACAACAGTATTTGCATCTAAAAGGCTACCTGATGGAAGAAAAGCCTATATATGTGATGCAGGGGTAAATCTGCTATTTACTGCTTTTTGGTATAAGTTTAATGTTGAGATAGACAGGGAAGTTTACGGAGTTAATGAGCCTTCTGTCCTTTATGGACCTTTATGTATGAATATAGACATTATAGATGATGGAATACTTCTTCCTCCTTTAGAAAGGGGAACGAGACTTATATTCTCTCCAGTGGGAGCTTACAATAATACCCAGTGGATGCAATTTATAGAGTATAGACCTAATATAGTTATGATTATGGAAGACGGAACAGTTGAGGTTGTAAGGGAAAGAGAGGATTTAACAGATATTGAGAGAAGAGAGAGGCTACCAGAAAAGTTAAAAATTAGATAAAGGTATATTTTCCTCTCCAATAATTCTAAATTTACCATCTTCCTCCTTTACATATAAAATCTTTTTTTCCCTTATCTTCCTTTTATCTGAAAAATACTCAAAATTGAATGCGATAACAAAAATATCTCCAAATAACATAATTCTTCCATACTTAAGAATAGATAGATTTGTAAACATATACTTTTTGTTTTTATCATTTTTTAGTTTCTCATACTTTTCTTTAATGTATTTAAATTTATTTCCTACTTTAGAAACAAATTTCGGAGAATATAAAAAATACATCTTTATAGGATTTCCATTAATTGCAGATTTAAAACCTTTCTTCCATTCCATAAAGAAGTTTAACAATCTTTTTTGATACTTATCAAAGCTTTCTCTGTCTATGAACTCATAATCCTCCGTTATAACTACAGGAGTGTCCTTTATCTTTATATACTTTTTCAGTATAAGAAAATCAGGTTCCTTCATTATTACGCAACCTTTAGAGGAATATTTAGAGATATAACTATACCTATCAGATGAATGAAGCCATATTCCTCCTCCCGTTTTTTTAAAAAAGTATCTATCTAAAACATTTGGGTAATTTAAAGGGAAAGCCCCTGAACCATAAACTTTAGGTAAACCTGTTTTATAGTAAAGGGGAAAATACACTCCATCTGGGGTTTTTTTATCTCCCTTTTCCCACTTATTACCTGCCTTCTCACCAGATGTCATTTGATATCTTCTTGCTATAATTGGATGTTTGTTAAAAAATTCCACTAAAACGATTTCTTGTTTAGCTTTACTAACTACTAAAACTTTTTTTCTGTCTTCTCTATATATGGTGTTAAAAAGATATTTTTTTTTAGTTTTTTTTAATCTTTGCAGATAATTTAACAATTTTTTAGCTTTTTTCTTTTCTCCTTCCATTAAATATAAAATTATTTCTAGTTTTAATCTCTCTTTACTATCTAGTTTTCTAGCAAGCCCGTAAGCGGTCTCTAAATCTCCATTTTCTATTGCATAGATAACACTTTTTAAACTAACTCCGTAAGATATACCAAAGAAAAATAAAAAAACAAAAAGAAATATCTTAAAATTCATAAACCTATTATTTGTTTTCCAATATCTTGTTAAGTGTTTCAACAACCTTTGGAACATGTCCTTTAGCCCTAACATTTCTCCATTTCTTAATTATATTTCCTTCTGGAGAGATAATATAAGTTGACCTTATAACACCTTTAGTTATTTTTCCATAACTTTTTTTCTCTCCGTAAGCATCATACTGCTCTAAAACATTTTTATCTGGGTCTGATAGTAAGTAGAAGTTTAAGTTATACTTCTCTTTAAACTTTTTATGGCTTTCTATACTGTCAGGGCTAACTCCAATAACTATAGCTTTATCTGATAATATGTTCAGATTGTCTCTGAAATCACATGCTTCAGTTGTGCAACCGGGAGTGTTATCTTTTGGATAGAAGTATAAAATTATATACATTCCTTTATTTAATAGCTCTTTTAAACATATTTCCTTTTCTTCCCCCTCTGGTGTTAATCCCATTAAACAGAAATCTGGAGCTTTCATACCCTCTTCTACCATTTTAAAACCTCCATATTTTCAGTGGTAAAATTGATAAATATGATAATTTTAAACTACTTTAGATAAAATGTTTAATTAATCAATCTGTTTTTAATATATTTTAAGAAAGTTTTTGATAAAACCATACTTAAGAAATACAATTAGCATATGTCTTTTTATTTATTTCCTTTTTATCAAATATTTCATTTCAAAATGAAAAATACTTGACTTGATTTTTTTTTTGATATACTTCCAAAATCAATGATTTAAATCATAGTGTATAGTAATAGGAGTTATAGAAATGAAGAAAAGGATTTTTCTACAGTTTATTTTACTTTACACCTTAAATTCCTATTCTGCGTTTGCTTTAAGTTGTAGTAATGGTTCTAATGATAGTTCTTCAACAGGTCAATCAAGTTCAGCACGGACAGCTTCTGATGTTCAAACAACTATAACTCATGCAACAAAAAGAGATGAGAATAAACAAAAAGTTAGTGGAGTTGGTTTAAGTATCCTTTACAATTCAAAAGTTATATTGGATACAGAGAAAGGTGATGCAACTGTAAAGCGATTTGATATTACAGACAGAAAAAATAAGAGATATGATGCAGATGTAGAGGCAGGTATATTTTCATACTCTAAAGATTTAAGAGATAATTTAACTGTGGGAATAATCCTACCTTACAGGAAAATCAAAGTTAAAGACGATGTAAAAACAAAACTTACCACACATAGTATATCCCCGTTTGTAAGTTTTAGAACGATGAAAAAAGGAAAATTTTATAACGATTTAAGTTTCTATGGATTTTTATCATTAAACACATTAAAAACTAAATTAGATTTTGACAACAAAAGGGACAAGATAGATTACAAAGAGCTAGGATTTGGTGCTACCGTTAATCCTACGTATAAATTCAACAGTATGCTTACTGGAGACTTAAGTTTTGGCTACCAATATTCCACTTATATGATAAGGAAATCAGATATTACCCTTACAGATAATTTGGATAAAGATTTTGTAAGAAAAAGCTTTAAACCTAGGCATTTAATAAACATCGGGACATCTTTAACCGTTTACCCCATAGAAAATAGCAAAGTTATATTAGGTTATATGTATTCCTCAAATGTTCTAGGTGAACAAAAAATAAAGGAAGAAAGAGCAAACTACTATTACATCAAAGCCTACTATACACTCTGGTTATTCAAGTTTGGTCTTGGTTATAAAAAAACAGATGATGCAAATAATTATGAAGAGGATACGTATATGATTTCTGCAAGTTTAAATTTTTGATAATCAAAAAGTATGTATACAAACTATAAGCAATCGTCTTTTTTTGAATTATTCTACAATGGAGGATTTGATATGAAAAAGAAAAAGTTATTTTTAACAGCTCTTTTAACGACAAGTATAGGTCTATTCTCTTGTGGTGGAGGAAATGATAGTGGTTCATCAAATTCGTATTCTCCTACTGGTTCTGTATATTTACCATACATGGCCAGTCTTGACTTTGTCGACCCTATAACTGGGAGCGTTGTAAATGTGGAAAGTAAAAAGGTGCTTTATGCAGAAAATTTTATAAAGGCTTTAAAATTTGATAAAAAAAGTTATGAAGTGGAAAATGATTATGTAGTGTATATAACGGATGAAGGAAATGAAAAAGGTAAGATATTCAAGGTTTCTTTAGCAGAATGTGCTCCCCAACCGGTTCAGATTTCCAATGTAAGTGATGCCTGTTCTGTTGTAGATAGTTATAATGATAATAATGTTTCCTATTTAATTGTTCAGACTGCTGGGAATGACGGTCAATGTGAAACTTCAGATGATAAGAACGTCTTTGTTAACACAAATATGAGTGCTGGAACTAGTCCAATAGATATGTCTCACGTTAAACGTGTTATTGACGATTTTATGGATTATAACAATTTAAAAATAACTGGATTTTTAATTTTAAACACAAGTAATAAATTGCAAAAATGCGATACTAATTTACAAAACTGTAGTGATATTTTATCAGCTAATAATAGTAATAGTGTCGATGATTTAGGACATTATGATATAAATAGAGATGAGTATTACCTATGTGTAAATGATTATTGGTTCAGAATTTTCCCAGATGGGAACTATAGAAATACAAATGCCTCTTGTTCAATACAGTCAGGATGGACAGCAGATAAAGACTACGTATATTTCTACACAGAAGACTTATCTGGTAATAAAACCATAAAAAAACTATCTAAAGCTAATGATACAGTTGTATCTTTATACACAACAACGAATACAGTTTATATACAAGGAAACACAATAGATTATGTTATAATAGAGGAACTTAACAGTTCAACAGGCACTTACTATCTAAAAGCTATAAATAAATCAAATGGTTCTGTTGTAGATATAAAAAGTTCCAATCAAGATATAAATTCCGTAACAAATTATAAGCATTTAGTTTTATATTCTTATTATGACGGCTCTAATCTCCGTGCATGTTATTGGGATGGTGCTACAAACCAGAATAATTGCAATTCTAATAACTCTTATTGGGGTGGTGGATTTGTAAAAAGAAGTGGAAATATTAGTTTTGATTATAGCGATGGAGAGATGGATATGGAATTAGAACCATATAAATTTATTCTTGTTGAAAATTATAAAGATATTTATAGTGTTAATCCAGATAATCCTAGTGAAAAAACATTAATAGGAAGTCTTCCTGATAGATACACTGCTCCTGCTGTAGATGGTCTTGGTAGTTCAGGTTTACTTATGGCTCAAGACAAAAATAATGGCTACAGATACGATATCTTCTTAATAGATGTTGATAAAAAAGTTTTAAAACAGATTACAAATACTCCAAATAAAAGTGAAGAGGCCATATGGTAAATTGGTTTAAGGTTTCTTTTTTATTTTATTTTTTTATGTTGGTTTGTTAGTTCTATTTAATCGAAACTTTTTATTTAAGCCAACTATAACGGATTAACTGAATTTAAGCTCCGAATAGATGTTAATTTTAAAATAAAAACTTTAAAATAAAACTCTCTAAACTTTTGTTTATATCTTTGTAAAAAACCTTCTGTTCTATTTCCAACATATACAAATCTTTAATAAGATTTATTAACTCTTCCTTTGAAAGTTTTTTATCCTGTTCCTTTAACTGTTTAATTTGAAATGGAAATTTTAATCCAAGTTCTAAAAAAATCTGTTTTTCTGATTTTCTTCCCTTAAGAGTTTTATATAAAAGAAGTTTATTCCCCTGATATAAAATTAAGCTTTGTATCTCAAAAGGATGATAACCGGTATCTAAAAGAGCTTTTAATATCTTTAAACATTCAATATCTTTAGTGAAGAATTTATGTATAAAATTAAATATACTTTCCTCTACTTTAGGATAGATTATTCTATCTATATCTTCTTTAGTAATTTTGTTTTTATCTTTAACATACAAAATAAGTTTTTCTATCTCCTGTTTAGCATAGAACAGGTCATTTTTTAATAGACTTGCTAAATAAACCAAAAGCTCATCTGATATTTCTATATTTTCAGATATAAATTTCTTTTTTAGTGAAATTGCAAATCCCTTCTCTGTTAATGGTGTTGAGACTAAAAAATCTCCTGCATTTTGAAGTGTTTTATAAGGTTCTTTAGATGGAAGTTTTTCAAGCTTAGACACTAGTATTAATTTATTTCCCTTTGATAATTTAATACAAAAATCTAAAAACCTCTTTAACTCATCCTTTTTTAACTTTTTTATAAATTCTTCAAAATTTTTTACTACAACAACTGTTTTTGATGAAAATAGAGAATTTGAAGAAAATAGAGATATTAATTTTTCTAGTTCTAACTCATCTCCCCATAAAATATTAAGATTTTTATAACTTTTCTTTACAATCTGTAGAAACTGCAATTTTAAAAATTCTTCTTTTCCATAAACTAAAATAACTTCCTTTAACTTATCTAAATCAGGAGATTTTATTATTTTTACTAGACTTTTACTTGCCATTTTCAATGTTTTCTATATTAGTTATTATTGAAAAAATTCTTAATCCTAAAAGCTGTCCTATTTCTTCCATTGCATATCTCTTTTCTATATCAGCTCTTAAACCTGAACCAAAGAACTGAGTTGTTTCCGAAATATTTTTGTTAAGAAGTATCTCCCTTTTCCTATTTTCTACTCTTAAATTTGTGTTTATTATAACCTTATACACAGATGCCCTTAAAGAGCTTGAATAACCTATTGGATATGTGTTTATACTGTTTACATACAGTTTTATATATCTGTTCGTATTTTTAGAACATTCCAGCTTATAGCCTGAAGATATAATCGCAGAGGATATATACCTGTAAAGTGTGTCCGTTAATTTAGCCTCTGGGGAAGATACTTTTATCCTTTCTAAACAAAAAACCTTATCTAATTTTCCAGTTGCTTTCCTCTCTGAAAAATCTACCGCCTTATATCCACAGTTCGACAGAAATACTAATAGTAAAACTAAGAAGAAAGTTTTTATACTTCTCATATCTTAAACCTTTCCCTTAATTTTTTTTCAACATATGGATGAACTAAATTTGATAAATCTCCGTGATGGTATGCAATATCTTTAATAATTGTTGAGCTTATATGTATTAACTCTTGAGAGGGCATAAGGAAAAATGTTTCTACCTTGTCTAAATTATAATTTGTCATAGCTATCTGAAGCTCATACTCAAAATCTGTAAAAAGTCTAACACCTCTAACCACTATTTTAGTATTATACTTTCTCATAAAATTAACAAGTAGACCTTTGAAAGGCTCTATTATTACCCTATCAGAAAACTCATCAATAGACTTTCTAAACATATCAACTCTCTCTTCAATTGAAAATAGAGGTTTTTTTTTCGGATTTTCAGCTATCGCTACTATAACATATTCAAATACATTCAAAGCCCTTTTTACTATATCAATATGTCCATAATGGACAGGGTCAAAAGTTCCCGGATATACACATATTTTATTTATCAATTAAAGCTCCTTTTTTAGAGGAAATTCTATAATTTCTTAAATAATTATAAATTGGTATTCTAAATTATAAAATTAAGAAAATTTTTATATGTAAGTTTTAACCTTTACAAAAGTCTTTTAAATCTTAATTTAAGTTTTATATTTTGAATAAGATTTAGAGGAAACCTATGAAACAGTTAAATAGTCTCCAAATAACAAAGAAGGAAGCTCTAGAGTATCATTCAAAGGATAGGAATGGGAAAATAGAGGTTATCCCTACAAAGTCTTTTAAAACTTCATATGATTTAAGTTTAGCTTATACCCCCGGAGTAGCCTATCCCTGTTTAGAAATCCAAAAAAACTCAGAAAATGCCTATCTATACACTGCAAAATCAAATCTAGTTGCTGTAATTACCAATGGAACAGCAGTTTTAGGATTAGGTAATATAGGAGCTTTAGCAAGTAAACCTGTAATGGAAGGGAAGGGAATACTATTTAAAAGATTTGCAGATATAGATGTTTTTGATATAGAGGTAGATGAGAAAGACCCTGACAGATTTTGTGAAATTGTTAAATCTATATATCAAACATTTGGAGGCATAAATCTAGAAGATATAAAAGCCCCTGAATGTTTCTATATAGAGGAAAGATTATCAAATGAGTTAGATATACCTGTTTTTCACGATGACCAGCATGGAACAGCATTAGTATCAGCTTCTGCATTGTTAAACGCTTTATATTTAGTCGGTAAAAGTTTAAAAGATGTAAAAATTGTTATAAACGGAGCTGGTGCATCTGGTATAGCTACAGGCAAAATTTTAAAACTTTTAGGTGCCAAAAATATAATTATGTGTGATAGTAAGGGAGTTATAACAGCAGATAGAAACGATTTAAATAAGTATAAAAAAGAATTTGCAGTAGATACTGATAAAAAAGAATTGAGAGATGTTATAAAAGATGCTGATGTGTTTATAGGTTTATCAAAAGGCGGAGTATTAACAGAAGATATGATTAAAAGTATGGCAACTAATCCTATAATATTCGCTTTAGCAAATCCAACCCCTGAAATATTTCCAGAGGAAGCTGAAGAAATAAGAGATGATGTAATTATTGCAACAGGCAGAAGTGATTATCCTAACCAGATAAACAATGTTTTAGTATTTCCCTTTATATTTAGAGGTTCTTTAGATGTTAGAGCTAAAAAGATAACTGAAGATATGAAAATCGCAGTTGTTAAAGAGTTGTCCAAATTAGCTAGAGAGCCTGTTCCTACACATATAAAGGAGATATATGGAGAAGATTTATACTTTGGAAAAAACTATTTAATCCCAAAACCCTTTGATGAAAGATTATTAATAAATATCTCAACGGCAGTGGCAAAATCAGCTATACTTTCAGGAGTAAGTCATATTAATATTGAAAATTTTAATGAAGAAGAGTATAAAAAAGTTTTGATTAATAAACACCTAAATAGAATAAAAAATTTCTACAATCGTTAACTATCCCTCCTTATCTCTTTAAATTTTATTAAGTTTACAATTGTTTCATTTGTAGGGGCTTTAATACCAACTTTTTCTGCAAGTTTAACTATAGCACCGTTTAACGCATCTATCTCTGTTTTTTTTCCAGTTTGTATGTCGTAATACATAGATGGAAAATGATTTCGTGTAGGTGGAACAAGTTTATTATAAAAGAAATCTATATACTCCTCTGCATTATCCCAGTTAAGTTGAATATTGTTAAGTTTAGCAACTAGAAATATCTCCTCTATTATTTTATTCATAATAATTCTACTGTTTTTATTGTCTGCAAGCTCACCATAACTACACTCTAGAATGGCTCCCAAAGGATTTAAAGCACAGTTATACAGAATTTTATCCCATAGGATTTTATAAACATCCGGAGAGTATGAGGCAGGAATACCGGATTTATTTATTTTCTCAACAATATCTAATATTATCTTTTTATCTATAGCATTATCAGGTTGACCTATTCTAACATCATCAGCATTAACAGTTATTCTAACTTTTCCTTTATCTATAACCTTAGCTCCAAAAATTACCCTTCCTAGTAGAGTATGTTCTTTTCCTATTATCTTAACTGCTAGCTCATAGTTTCCATAACCGTTTTGAGTTAATAAAACTATACTGTTAGGTTTTAAAATTTTCTTTATATCATTTAAAGCTTTCTCTGTGTCGTATGACTTAACAGCAAGAATTATTAAATCTAAATCAATATCCTTAAAATCTAAAATGTTATCAGAAATACCATCTAACTCTGCAGAGTGTTCTCCCCAAATACCATCTATAAATAAATTTTTGGGAAAGTTTTTATCTTTTACCTTGCCATATACACTATTCCCTCTTTCCTTTAAAAAAGTTGCAAATGTTATTCCTATAGCCCCTAGACCGTAAACTAGTATATTCATATGAAAATTTCTCTCATTTTAATGTTTTAAAATAAAATTATAGGATAAGAAAAAAATTATAAAAAGGAATAAAAAAGAGACAATTTTCTAATCAATTTTTTACTCTTTCATAGAGAAAGTATCTTTTTAAAGCAACTATAGAAAGTATTATTAATAACATTATAGACAATGATATATACGGATACTCAATTGTATATACTAAAGGAGTGAGTAAAGCTCTAACCACAACTCTTAATGTTTCATGTTCTCTAATAAACTCAGCTACAGGTGGAGAGTATGTATAGTAAAAGTTAACGAAAACCTTTCCTAATGGATTTGTAAGTAGATATTTATCTCTAAATTCTCTTAAAACTTTTACATGAGGTTCTAAATAACTTCCATAAGCAGCAGTTGCTATAAAACAACCACCACCACCTCCACCACCTCCTCCCTCAGTAGAGGAAGTATTACTTGAAGCACATGTTCCAGCTTGATAATTTGCTATTATATTAACTACTGCATCACCTCTTATTGTGTCATCATTTGGAATATTAAGTTCGGCAAAGTATATATAATTAGCTGTATCTGATGAAGTCAACTTAACCACAATTTCACAACTTTCATTTTGAGATAATACCGTGTTTGAACAGGTATCGGATATTATTGAAAACTTATTACTATTTCTCCCTGTTAGATAAGCAGTATTAAAAGTTATATTCTGTAAACCTGTGTTTGTAATAACAACATTTCCTTCACATATATTTTTATCAAGATATATCGTATCTGTAGAAAACTTTAAATCTGAAAAAGTTATTTTTAGTTTTGCAGTAGTAGGAGTTGTAGAAGTGTTCTTACCTAAATATTCTATTTTAATCCCTCTGTATGTATCTAAGAATATTGGATTAGTGTTATCTAAATTTACAAATGAATTATTATATATATTTTTAGAAAATCTTATTGTGTTATCATCATATTTACCATTTAATCCGTTGTAGAAATCTTTTGCATAAAATCTTATTTGAATATTATCTTCTGTATCAAAATTTCCAATAGGTTGTCTAAATTCTATCCAATAGTAGACAGGTTGATTATTTACATTTTTACCAACAGATTAGAACTATCCTCAACAGGTGTAAGACTATAAACCCCGGAAGTATTCACATCTATTATCTGTGAATAACTTAACCATCCTGCACTAAATTTCCATATTGTAGAAAAGTGTTCTTTACCCCATCCCATAGTATCTGTTCTATCACCATACTCCTCATAGTTAGAGCAATCTCTGTATAAAGGGTCAATTAGATTTTTAGGTAAATATGAGCTGGTAGAGCAATAATAGCTTGATGCATGTGAAAATTCAAAGTTATGTCCTAGCTCATGAGAAAATAGAGTAGAAAGATAAGATGCAGGAGAAACTTGGTTTGCATTTATCCATACAACAGATAGATATAGATTTCCTTCATCAGTTTGAATACTCCATTTTCCTATTGTTCCTAATCCCCACCAACTTGCACCATCTATTTTGTTATATATAAAAATAAGTCTATCATATTGAGTAAAATCTACTAAAGGGTCTATAGTTTTTATACTATCGTTTAATAAAAGATTTGTATCACTACCATAGTAGCTAATGTTATTCGGTAAAGTAAACCAGTCGTTAGATGGACTTCCACCAGAAGTATTTTGTAAATAGTTAACTAAAAAATCATTAACTTGATTATATGAATTTTCTTTATAAAACTTTTCTGATGAAGTTGTATTAAGCTCCAAGTAATTTTGAACATCAGTAAGATTAAATCTGGGGTCAGTTTGGTCATCTTGATAGTTAAACATAGCCACAAGTATTCGTTGCACACCAGTTTTATTGTTTGTATATGGTTCTACATATTGGTTAGATATATCCAATTGTTTATATCCTTTTATTAAAAAATATGAATTGTTATACTCACCGGTGAATATATACATTCCATTTATCTTAGGTTTTGGAACAGAATTACTTTCAAATTCCACAGATATTAGCTGATTATCTAATGTTTGAATGAAATATTTATACTGTGTATAAATCTGTTTTGTGTTTGGGTCTATACTATCAATGGCAGTTGCTATAAATCTACCTTTTAACTCTTCAGCAAAGGTAAAGAATGAGATAATAAGAAAAATAACAATAGAAAATTTAAATCTTTCCATTTTATAAACCTTTAAATTTTAATTTTTACTTTTATTTTATACTTTAATTTAAAAATAGTCTGTTAATTAAATATTAATTCTAAAAACTTTTTGAGAAAACTGTCTTTTGTTATTTTTGGCTTTGAGAAAGCTATAAATCTTGAAAAACATTTAACTTTAATCAAAGTAAAAAAATGAAAGAGGGCTATAAAAAGCCATTTAAACTGTTAGAAATTCCAATCTAAAGATATTCCTATAGAATGTTGAGAGTTTTTAGCTCCTGCATAAGCACCACCCACACCTGTGGCTTCTACCTTATTTTCAACAGCATATACGTAAGACATATTCATCGTAAAATGTTCTGTAAAGTGATAGCCAAAACCCATAGTTATATGGTGTTCTGTGATAGCTGGAAAACCTATAAGATTAAAGTAGGCAACATTAAAGTCAGGAAAAGGGGCTGTTA
>QNZC01000042.1 GCA_003978565.1 Persephonella sp.
TAAAACACAAAATTCTTTAATATCGTTAGTCTCTTTAGGATAAGGAACAACTATATAATCCCATTCTTTAATATCTTTAGCTTCTACCCATCTTAAACTTTCAAGTATGTTAACTTCTGTCTTTACACATGTAGAAGCATACTCTCTTTCTACAGGATAACATTTATCTGTATTTTGATAGGGAGGACATACTTTATAAAACTTCCTACTACATTCTATACTTTCTTTAGGTAAAACTAAAAATCTATGGTCATTTGTTGCTCTAACTGTTTCTTCACTTCCCCATAAACCCCAAACTTTAATCTTATATAAATTTCTTTTGTATTTTCTTTTAAATAAACCAGATACAACCTTATAGTTCCCTTCTGCCGTTAAAACAACATCTCCTATCTGAATATCTTCTATATTTTTTAATCCATCTTTAGTTATTATTGGAGTTCCAGCAGGAAAACAACTTGAATACTGATTTACTACAGTTCCAGAGTTGTAAAGGGTTGGTGTTGAGTGTAGATATTCAAGATTTGAAATTTTATTGTATATCTTTATTATCTCATCTTCATTATTTCCTATACCCATTGCAACTCTCATAAAGAACCACTGAGGCTTTTCTATTATTCTTCCTTCCCTATCCCTAGTAAAGTATCTATCCCTTAAGGTTGTTAATCCAAAATAATCAAGTAGTAAATCTCTAGAGTAATCTAAAGCTTCCTCTAGCTTGTCTAAATCAAAATCTAAAAGCTCTTTTTTGTATAAACTTTCCTTAACTCCAAACTGAATAGCCTCTTTAAATGAGGACAACCTTCTATCTATATCTTTATTGATTATCTTTAATAACTGTCTTGTTGCCAATGTGTCGTATAGATAATGGGTGGGGATTAACTGTTCTATAGCCTTTAAAACAAGTAAGTCTAATTCCTCAGTGCTTACTTTTTCAGGGATTTTTAAGTCTAACTCTTTAGCTATCTTAAAGACAGTTTCATAATCATCCTCTAACTTTAATCCTTCTAAAAGAGAAAATATAGCATTAATTAATTTTTTCATTTGAAATTTTTCTACAGTTCCATCTCTTTTAATAACTACTCTCTGCACGATACCCTCCGTATATAATTTGAAATTTTTTTCGTAGATAAGGAATTTTTTAAAATAGCAAAAAAAATTTATTTTGGGAATGAGCTAACCTATTTTTTTTTGAGGAAAATATGTTAAAAAATAATAAGGATAGATTAAAATTTATCCAAACTGTTTTAGAAAATTTGTAATTCTCATTATAAAATTTAAATTCTGACTACACTATATTTATCCTCTTTACCTTCATAGAAGAGAATAATTTCAAAATTATCTAACTCTGAAAGGATTTCTAACATTTTTTCCTCTTTTACTATTTTATGTATCTTATCCTTTGAAGTTATTTTAATGAATTCTTCAGGAATAGTTTTTACAGAGTATATCTTATCTTCAGTTTTCCAAATCCTTTCTATAATTCCCATAAAGGGATGTTCCTGAAGCTCTATAGGAAACATCCCTATAAGCTGTTTGGGAGTAATATCAATCTCTATCTCTGTAGGTTTAAATCTTTTAAGTTTAAACATATAAATTTACCTTTCCTGACTGGAAGAATAAAAGTATTAATGATAAGAATGCAACACCGAAACCTAATAATCCTAAAAATAATGAAGCATCAAATAATGTTGGAGTTATTGCCAGTAAAGATTTTAATCCAAAATCAGCTAAAAAGCATATTACCCCTGTTGTTATTATTCCTAATAGAGAAAGTATTAGTAAAAATATTGCTAATGTTATACCTTTCCCAAACATCTTTAGCCTCCTTGGTTAGTATTTATTAACTTCATTTTAATTAGTTTTAACTTTTTTATCAACTAACATCTTCAATCTACACACTCCACATACTTCAGAATAGGAAGGTTCACCACAAATTCTACATTTCATTAAGGATATTTTATCTTCTTTTTGTAATTCTTTAAATATAGGATAGATTTTCTTTAAAAATTCAGAGTAGAATTTAAGCTTTGTTCCGGGATGCTTTTCTTCCAACTGATTTAAAAGAGTTTTATACTCTATTGAAGAAGCCCCTTCGGAAAAAGGACATTCATACTCTATATACTCAATATTATTGAAAACTGAATAGATAGCACTTTCCTTTTCTGTTATCTTACATAAAGGTTTAACCTTCCTTACAAATCCCTCCTCCTCCAATAGAACAGGATACTGTCTAGAGAGATATTTTAAATCCCACTGAAGAGTATTCCCAAACAGAACAGCCGTCTCATCATCCAAATTATGACCTGTTGCCACTACAGAATAACCTAACTCCTTAGCATATCTATTCATATAGTATCTCTTTACAACTCCACAACTAGAACAGGCTGGTCTATTTGTAAAATCTTTAATGGTAGGGATTGTATATAACTGTTCTTTTAAAGAAACTATATGAAGCTTTCTTTTTATTCTATCTGCAAAATTTTTTGCCAAAATTTTAGAATTTTCAGAATAATCACCAATTCCTAAATCTATGTATAATCCATCAGCTTCATAACCTAGTTTATATAAAACATTCCATAAAGCTAAGCTATCCTTTCCACCAGATACAGCAACCAGTATTCTTTCAGATTTCTTAAACATCTTAAACTCTTTTATAGTTTTTTCTACTCTTTTTTCAAACCACTCTATAAAATGTTCTTTACATAAAGCCAATCTGTGATGAGATAAAAAAACAACCGCCTTGTTATTCTTTCCCTTATTCTTACAAATCCTACACTTTGTTCCCTTTTTTAACATACTCTTATAACCTTCTATTTATTTATTAGTTAAGATTTTACAGATAAGATACTGAAAGTGACAACCTCCTCTAACTTTAGTTAGGGGCTTCCTGCTTCACAGAGGTATAGCTTACACAGATATAGGGATTTCTCCCAAGTATCTCTGCAGTGGCCTGCTCCTCTTTGAGTCGCCACTTTGCTTCGCAAATGTCCCTCTCCACAGGCGTTAGTTCGGGTTTGCCTAACCCTACGTTTTTTATTGTGGTTCCCTCCACTTTCTCTAACCCCATCTTGAGTATATTTATTGCTGAATTTAAATCTCTATCTATTTCCAATCCACAAGCTTCACACTTATATATCCTGTCTGATAGTTTTATATCCTCTTTTTTCTTCCCACATCTGCTACATATTTTTGTTGTCGCTTCATATTTATCCACAGATATAAGGGTCTCTATGTTTTGTCTCAACATAGAAATTATTCCCCATATACCTGTGTTCTGTATATGCTATCCAAATAATCCACCATGTCAGTTTTTTATCTGTTCTTCTTGAATTATTACATATTCGTATTTCTTTAGTAGAGATAGTATCTTATTTTTAATGTCCTTTCTTCTATTGTAGATTTTTTGATGTTCTTTTTGTATTTTCTGTTTTGTCTTTTGATAATTTCTACTTCCTTTTTGTTGTCTTAACAGTTCCTTTTGTAGTTTTTTTAATCTTTTAGTTTCTTCTACAGAATAGCTTATTTTTATTCCATTTGATAGAGTTAACTGATATTTTATCCCAAAGTCTATTCCTATTGGTTTGTTTATCTTTTCTTGTTCTATCTGGCTTTTGTCTATATAACAGGTTAAATATATATAGTATCCATCTGGTTTCTTTATTATTATTTAAATAAGCTTTTTTCTAAAAGAATATAAACTACAACAACAAAATAATAAATGCTCTTTTAGAAACTGATAAAATAATGAAACATTTAGAAAACTACTTTTAACCAAAAAAACAAAGTGAATTCTTTTGTTATAATAAGGAAAATTAGATAAATATTAAGTTTTTGCCTTAAAGCAGAATGATAAAAGGAGATTTTAATATAGAAAGTTATAAGAAAATTTTAGAGCTTATAGATAAAAAAACTGTTTCTGGAGAGTTTTTAGCAAAGGAATTAAACATCTCCCGTGTTGCAGTTTGGAAAAAAATAAAAAAACTTGAAAAGCTTGGTTATAAAATAGAAAGGTCCAAACAGGGCTATAAGCTCATCTCTAAACCTGATAAACTTCTACCATTTGAGATTATCCCATATCTAAAAACAAAAGAGTTAGGAAGGAACTATATATACTTTGAAAAAATTAATTCTACAAATATCTATGTGAAGGACAATAAAGAATTAGAAGACGGCTCCGTTGTGGTTGCAGAATTTCAAGATAGTGGAAAGGGAAGGAAAGGAAGAAGATGGGTATCACCTGCCTATAAAGGTTTATACTTCTCAATTTTACTAAAAAGAAATATTCCAATTACTGATATATTAAAACTTTCATTATTTTTCAGTTTTGTTATAAAAAATGTATTACAGAAACATATTTCAAATGAGATTTTTATAAAATGGCCTAATGATTTATATATCAATAATAAAAAATTTGGAGGAATTTTAATAGAAACAGAGATAGAGGGAAATGAAATAAACAGAATTATTGTAGGAATAGGAATAAATATAAATGCCACATATGAAGATTTAGAGCCTATTTCAGATATAGCTACATCCCTTTATATAGAGGAAGGGAAAAGTTTCAATCGTAAAGAGCTATTTATAAATATATTGGAAGAAATTGAAAGAAATATTTCTAATTTATCTTCTTCTGAAATAGTTAAATCTGTAGAAGATTGTTTACTTTGGAAAGATTATAAAATAAAGGTTTTAGATGAAGACTTGGAAGGTATCCTAATAGGATTATCTGAAACAGGAGCTTTACTTTTAAAAACTGAGGGAGGTATTAAAACAGTTTATTCAGGTGATTTATCAATAAGAAAATCCTGAAATTTTAACTAATTATTCACATTTTTATGAAAAATTTTTTGAAATATATTTTAGATATATCTATTCAAAAGATGGAGAGGGGAAAATAGAGCTGTTTTTTATGAATTTAGCTAATATCCTAACAATCTTAAGAATATTTTTAGTTCCTATTTTTGTTATAAGTATAGGTTATAACAAACCTCTCCTAGCATTGATTATCTTTACAATAGCTGGATTAACTGATGCTCTAGATGGATTTATTGCAAGAAAATTTAATCAGGAAACGATTTTAGGAAAGATTTTAGACCCTATAGCCGATAAAAGTTTGTTAGTTAGCAGTTTTATATTTATATACAACTCAGAACTGGATATAAAATTTCCATACTGGTTTGTAGTTATAGTAATAAGCAGGGATATTTTTATCCTTCTAGGTAGTTCAGTTATATATCTTCTAAAGGGAAGTTTGAAAGTTGAACCTACTATCTTTGGTAAAGCAACAACATTTTTTCAAATATTATCAATAATAATAGTTCTTACTGCTAATATAATATTCGTCCCAAATCTTCTTATAGATTTTGTAATATACATTACAACTATGTTTACTATTATTTCTGCATTAACATATTTAAACAATGGATTAAAACAACTTTAAAGGAGTTTTTAAATGGCAAAAAAAGATGAATTTTTAAAAGCAATAATCTTATCTGCTGGTAAAGGAACAAGATTTAAATCTGAAAAACCAAAGGTTCTACATGAAATTTTAGGAAAACCTATGATTTTTTATGTTTCCTTAGCTGTTAAGTGGACTGCTCCTAAAGAAACAGTATATATAGTTGGATATAAAAAGGGGCAGGTAATAGAGGCTATAAACTGTGGTGGTTGTAAGTTTGTTTATCAAGAAGAGCAACTGGGGACTGGTGATGCGGTAAGAAGGGCTAAAGAGCATTTTAAAGATTTTGACGGTTTAGTTTTAATAATTAACGGTGATATGCCTCTTGTTGAAGGAGAAACTTTAAAGAATGCAGTTAAATTTGTGGAAGCTTTAATAAGATACGAAGGTGCTTCACTTGAAAATTACAGAGGTTATAGAAATAAGAATGTGGCGGGAGCTGTGATAACTACACATATGCCAAATCCATTCGGTTATGGAAGGATTATAAAAGATAAGGAGCATAAGATAATAAGAATAGTTGAGGAGAAAGACGCCTCTCCAGAGGAAAAGAGAATAACAGAAGTAAATACAGGAATTTATATTTTTGTTGCCAAATATTTAGCTGAAGCTATAGATAAACTTTCAAATAATAACTCTCAAAATGAGTTTTATCTTACAGATGTTATAAAAATTCTTAAAGATATGGGTAAAGATGTTTACAGTTTAGAACATCCAGATTATATACAGTTTCTAGGTGTAAACAATAGATGGGAATTAGCTCAGGCTGAAGATGTTTTAAGGAAAAAGTATTTAAGTTATTGGGCTGTAAATGTTGGAGCTACTATTCATATGCCAGAAACAGTTTGGATAGAGTTTGATACAGATTTATCTAAAGATGTCGAAATCTTTCAAAATGTTGTTTTAAAGGGAAACACAAAGATAGGAGAAGGCTCAGTTATAGAGCCTAACTGTATAATTAAAAACTCTAAAATTGGAAAAAATGTAAAAATCTTGGCTAACAGTATTATTGAGGACAGTGTTATTGAGGATAATGCAGTAATAGGACCTTTTGCCAGAATTAGAAATAATACAGTTGTTGGAGAAAATTCACAGATTGGAAACTTTGTTGAGGTTAAAAATAGTAAAATTGGAGAAAATACATACGCAAAACATTTAACATATTTAGGTGATGCTGAGATAGGTAATAATGTAAATATAGGAGCTGGAACTATTACCTGTAATTATGATGGTTTTCAAAAACATAAAACAGTTATAAAAGATGGTGCTTTTATAGGTAGTGATACTATGCTGGTAGCTCCAATTACTATAGGAAAAGAAGCTATAACAGGCTCAGGCTCAGTTATAACAAAAGATGTCCCAGATAAAGCTTTAGCCATAGAGAGAAATCAACAGAAGATTATTCCTAACTATGCTGACAAAAGAAAGAGTAGTAAAAAGTTTTAACTTTTTCCTTTAATTTTTTCATTTAAAAGCGTTAAAAAAATATCAAAATATTGTATACATTTTTCTACAGAGTTTATATCTAAAACTGCTGTCGTTCCCTCTGTTTCATGTGCTACATGGTTATTTCTATAATTTATTATTGAGTTTATATTTATTTCTGTCTCCTCAGGATTAAATCTTGAGTATCCATAAATTTCTTCCATTTTATTTTTGGATTTATCTCTTATCTCTTCCCATAATTGGGAGTTGAATATTTTTTTCCAACTTTGTAGCTTGTTTTCCTTTATCATTTTTTTTCTAAAATCCCTATAAGTTTTGCCTTCTACTTCTTTAGGTAGAATTATAAACAACATACTTTTCTCAAACTCTGCAACAAATTTCAGAGCTAGAGCATCTTTTAAAATTTCTTCTAAAATGTCTCTTTTTTCAGGGGAAATAGATATATCATTCCTTAAATTTTTTAACATTTCTAAAATTTCACAGCTTTTTCTAAACCATTTTATGTTTTTACACATAATCTATATATGTTCCCTGAATATTTTATCTAGATATTCGAATCTCTCTTTCAGCCATTTTTCATCTGTGCTTATTCTGGTATTATCTATAATTTCTCTAAATACTTCATCCTTAATAGCTTTCTTATAAATTAGCTTTAATTTTCCTTCATCTAATTTTTCTATGTAAAGTAATGCCAATGCCATAAAACTATCCAGAATTTTTATATTAAATTTATTCTTAAATTGGTGGAAAGGTTTATTACCTAGAGATTTATATGTTAGTTCTATTAATTTTTTTAATAGTTTCTCTAATTCCACTTTTTTAGTTTTATCTAAACTCATATTTTGTTTCATAAAGTTGTTTAATCTTTCTTTCATCGGTTCACGGAAATTTCTCCAGTTGTGAGATAGATAAAGAATTCTTAATAAAATTTCTACATCTAATAATTTAGGGTCTAAGTCTTTTCCTAAAATTTTTCTCCATTCTTTCTTTTCATTTACTTCTTCCAATAAACTTACAAAATTTCCATTTCCATAATATAGTGCTCTTCTTAGTTCCATATTAGTTAAAAGTTCTCCACCTGTATTCAATCTTTCAAAGATATAAAAAGCACTTGAAATATCATCTTCCTGAGGTTTATTTTGGGTTAGCTTAGTAATCCAAATTGAGTAGTTAAAGTCAAACCAATTTCTATCACTTTCCTTTAAATCGTTATAACTTTTATCTTCCCATTCTTCTTTTACATTTACTAACTTAAAATCTTGAAAGTTTTCTGGTTTTCTTTTCATTAATTCACTTAATTCGCCTATATTATTTATATTTATATATTTCTTGGATTTAGGTATTTTCCCTTCCTTAAAAAAATAAATTGTGAGTAGTCTCTGTTGCCCGTCTATCACAACTTTTCTATTATCTTTATCTAGATAAACATAAATAGGAGGCATAGGAAGTCCCAACAAAATAGTTTCTATCAACCTACTTGCCCTATTTATGTCCCATCTATACAGTCTTTGAAACCTAGGTATGTATATACTTCCACGTTTAAGTTCTTCATAAACTGAGAATATAGGTGGCTGTATTAAACTAACTTCTATATCATATCTATCTATATTTATTACATCTTTCTCTACTACTTCTTCTTTAAGAATTTCTTCAAATTTAATCCTTTCTAATATCATCTTGCAACCTCAAAAATTTATAGAAATATAATACAATGAATATTAAAATTTCCAAAGTTTCATATTCTCTCTAACTTCTTCCATTGTTTTCTCTGCTTCTTCTGAAGCTTTTTTTGACCCTTCTTTAAAAATATCTATATAACTATCTATATTTTTCTTAATCTCCTCTCTATTACTACGGATAGGCTCTAAAAACTGATTTATATTTGTTGCCAGTATCTTTTTACATTCTACGCAACCAATTTCAGCTTTTCTACATTTGTTATCTATATCTCTTACAGCTTCTTCTCTAGTAAACAACTTGTGATAACTGAAAACTATACAGACATCAGGATTTCCAGCGTCAGTTTTTTTAACTCTCTGAGGGTCAGTTTTCATCATTAAAACTTTCTGCTCTACAGATTTACTATCTTCAGACAGATATATAGCATTGTTATAAGATTTAGACATCTTTCTTCCATCTATACCTAACAGTTTGGCTTCCTCTGTTAAAATATGTTTAGGCTCTGGAAATGTTTTTCCATACAGATTATTAAATCTCCTAGCTATCTCCCTTGTAAGCTCAATATGTGGTAGTTGGTCTTCCCCTACAGGAACAGTATCAGCTTTGTATATTAGAATATCTGCCGCCTGTAAAACTGGATAAGATAAAAACCCCACAGTGTCTATATCCTTCCCTATATCTCCAGTTTCTAAATTTTTTAAGGCTTCTTCAACAACCTTTTTATTTACTCCAAGTAAAATCAACCTTTCTTTTAATCCTTTAAAATCTATTCCCTTCTGGTTATAAAAAGCTCTAAAAAATAGCTCTCTTAAATATTCATCAAAAATCTTATTCTTCTGTTTCCCTGTAGCTTCCTCTAAAGCCTCATCTAAAGATTTAGGTGGTGGTGTTTGTAAAACTTTTATATTTTTTCCTAATAGAAAATCTTTTAAATATTGGTAGTAAAGATTAAATTTTAAATCCTTATAGGAAGGGTTAAGTTCTAACCAGCTTTTTGGAGTTATCATACTAAAAAGTAAAGACAGTTCTGCATGTTGCTTAACTTGAGACTGGATGAAAAGAATATTTTTTTCTGGATTTAAACCTACAGATAACCAATCTATAATCATCTCTTCTATATTTTCCTTTAAGCTGTCTGTTTCCTTATATTTGTTGGTTAGAGCATGCCAATCAGCTATAAAGAAGAAGCATTGATTATTTTCCTGTAGTTTAAGCCAGTTTTTTAAAACACCAAAGTAATGACCTAGATGGAGTTTTCCAGTTGGTCTCATACCACTTACAATTCTCATTAACACTCCTCTTTAACAGTTTTTATTATTTTTTATAAATGTTTCATAATCAGTTTTTTTATAACATCCACTACCTACAAAGTCCAAAAGATTTACAAAATCATTCTTTGGTATATATCCGTTTATATAAGTTAACATTTCATAATTTTTAGAAGGGTCAAATATTATTATTGTAGGAAAACCTTGAACTCTATAAGCTAAGGCAAATGCTTCTTCTTCCATTTCTTTCTTCGTTGTAGGGTCAGTTATTTTTCTCTGTCCGTATGCATTAACTATAGCAACAGTAATATTATTTTTTATTAACCTTTCTTTAACATTCTGACTTGCTAAAATTTCGTTATTTAATTTTTCACAGTATCTACAATCTGCACTTTCTACTATCACCATTAAATATTTTTTATTTTTTAAAGCCTCTTGTATCTTGTCCTCTGGATTAACTTTAAACTTATTGTTTCCGCTACTATTACAAGCTACCAGATAAAACATAAACAGAAAGAAAGTAATTATTGGGAAAGCTCTTCTTAAGTTCTTCATCTTATTCCTCTAATAAAATTTTTTATTAAAAACTCAAAATAATAAAAAAATTATAGCAAAATTTAAATATTACTTACTTTAAATCTGTTTTTCTATCTTGATTTATAATAGAAATCTAAAAACTAAATCTGTGTATATATAAGGAGCTGATTAATTGGAGATTTACCTACCTATTGCAGACACATATGTAAATATATTTGTGATTTTAGGTTTAGGTTTAGTTGTAGGTTTCCTTTCTGGTTTACTTGGAATTGGTGGAGGAATAATATTAAATCCTGCCTTAATTAAAATAGGTATACCACCTATCACAACAGTTGGAACCTCTGTAGCACAGATGGTAGGAGCTACAGTATCTGGATTTATATCCCATCTTAAACTAAAGAATATTGATATAAAAATGGGAATTGTTCTGATAATAGGTGGGTTTGTTGGAGGTGGATTGGGAGTTATTTTAGCTAAAGCTTTAGAAGATGCAGGACATTTTAGAACATTTGTTTTATCTCTATACGCATTTTATTTGGCTTTTACTGGAATAACTATGTTTAAAGATATTCTTACCAGTAAAAAAGAAAAGAAAAAAAGTAATTTTGATAAACTGATTGAAAATTTACCTTTTAAAATGAGATTTGCATTTACTGAAATATCTGTTTTAGTTCCTCTAGGAATAGGATTTATTTCAGGTTTTCTTGCCGCTGTAATGGGTGTTGGTGGCGGTTTCGTTGTAATACCAGCATTAATGTATTTAGTTAAGTATCCTGTAGAAAAAGCAGTAGGACTAAGCTTATTTCAGATGATATTTATTACATCATATTTAACATTCTTCCATAGTGTAGTTAATAATGGAGTTGATATAGTTTTAGCTTTAATACTTATGATAGGTTCTTCTATTGGTGCAGTATTTGGAGCAACATTTGGACAGAGATTAAATAAAAATATCACTAAATTAATAATGGCAATAATAGTTTCCGCAGTTTCAATTATAAGTTTTTATCAGTTAATATTTGATAAACCGAAAGAAAAAACAGGTTTACATGTAGCTCATAATCATATCTCCAATTTTGCTTTAAATGAACCTTATCTATACGCTATCTCTGTAATTATTATAAGTTTAGTTTTAGGATTTATTATCAGCTCAATAACACACAAAGTTAAGTTTATTTTGGAAATGAAATTAAAAAAATTTAATTAAAGGACACTGTTCAGAGGTGATAAAAGATGATAAAACATACTAAAAAATTATCAAAAAAAACTCTTACTAAGTGTCCTTCGCCTACCTCTCTATTGGGTAGGGATATACTATCCGTTATTCTTACCAGAAAGGTAAGAACTCACGGAATACTTTTAGCCTTTGCTTCTACGGAATTTACTCCTCCACAAAGGCAAACAATTAAATAAAAAACAAGTAGTAAATATTTGGTCTTTAGAAAGACCTTATTATAATATTTTCACATTATATAAATTTTATAACACTCTTTATTAATTTCAATAGGAGGTATGATAGATGAAAGTTGCTATTGGAAGTGACCATGCAGGTTTTGAATACAAAGAGATGATAAAAAAGTATTTAGAGGAAAAAGGCTTTAAGGTTATAGACAAAGGAACTTACTCAAATGAAAGAACAGACTACCCAATTTATGCTGAAAAGGTAGCAAAAGCGGTGGTAAATGGTGAGGCAGATAGAGGGATACTAATATGCGGAACCGGTATAGGTATGTCCATTACAGCAAACAAGATAAAGGGAGTAAGAGCGGCACTGTGTCAAAATGATTTCATGGCAAAAATGGCAAGAAAACATAACAACTCAAATATTCTCTGTCTAGGACAAAGGGTAGTTGGAACAGACCATGCATTATCAATAGTTGATACATTCTTCTCAACAGAGTTTGAGGGAGGAAGACATGAGCAAAGAATTACTTTGATAACTGAAATAGAAGGATTAAATTAGAAATTATTAAACATATTTTATAAAGGTTAACCGTTATGGAAATATTAATATTTTTTATCTTCTTTATGATATTTCTCTCTTTTGGAATTTTCTTACTACTGGTATTTTTTAATGAAAAAGAAAGGAGAAGGTTAGAAATTGAGAAGTTAAATTTGATAAGAAGAATTGAAGAGTTGGAGGTAAGTTTCCAACAGAGATTAAATTTTGAAATTGAGAAATATAAAAAACAAGACAGAAAGATTTTAGAGGAAGAATTAAAAGAAAAGTTAAGAAAAGATTACGAAGTAATGCTTGAAGACTGGAAAAGGGAAGAAGAAAAGGCAATAATAGAAAAAACATTGAAAGACTACGGCTCTTATATTACAAAAAAGGTTGGGGAGAGAATAGCTCCCTTCTATACATTTTACAAATACAACATAGACCCTCTGGATATTAGATTTATAGGTTGCCCAATAGATTATATAGCTTTTAAAGGATTAGAAAGTAAAGATTATAATAATCTAGAAGTTTATTTTATTTCTGTAAAAACCAGCAAAAATAAAAGATTTCCTAATGAAAAAGAGAGTGCTATTAAAAAAGCTGTTGAAGAGAAGAAAGTGAAATGGTTAGAAGTTGATATGACACAGTTTTTAGATAAAATTCTGAATATTGAAGAATTTGAAAGAGAAGAAATTAAAAAACTTAATGAAGAAAACAGTAAGATAAAAGAAAATGGATAATAGAAATATAGAGGATAATTTAAGACCTAAAAATCTTGATGACTATATAGGTCAAGAAAATGCAAAAAAACAACTGAAAATCTTTATAGAGGCGGCAAAGAAGAGGAAGAAACCTATTGACCATATTTTAATAACTGGTTCCGCTGGACTTGGTAAAACCTCATTGGCTTATGTTATAGCAAAAGAGCTAAATAAAAATATAGTTATAACTTCAGCTCCCATTTTAGATAAAAAGGGAGATATAGCTGGAATTCTATCCTCTTTAAATGAGGGAGATATTCTCTTTATAGATGAAATTCATAGATTAAACCCTTCCATAGAAGAAGTTCTATACTCAGCTTTAGAGGATTTTTGTATAGATATAGTTGTAGGTAAAAAAACAACTGCAAAAACAATAAGGATAAATCTCCCTAGATTTACTTTGATAGGTGCTACAACAAGGGTAGGAATGTTAACAAATCCTTTAATATCCAGATTTGGAATTATTTTAAAGATGGAGTTCTACACAGAAAAAGAATTAAAAAAAGTTATACAGAGGTCAGCAAAGATACTTGGTATAGATATAACGGAAGAGGGAGCTTTAGAAATAGCTAAAGTTTCTCGGGGAACTCCCAGAATAGCTAACAGACTATTAAAAAGAGTTCATGATTTTTGTATTGTAAATAGAAAAACTGTTATAGATGGAGAAATCGCAAAGGAAGGATTAAGATTTTTAGGTATAAATAGTTTCGGATTGGAAGAGATAGATATAAAGTATCTAAAATTGTTAATTAATGATTTTAATTGTAAACCTGTAGGGTTAAACACTATAGTTTCTGCTCTGTCAGAGGACAAATATACAGTTGAGGAAGTAATAGAACCTTATCTTATTAGGCTTGGTTTGATAGAGAAAACCCAACGGGGAAGAATTCCCACAGAGAAAGCTAAACAAATTTTAAAAAACATGTAAAATATTTATATATGCCTGAGTGGCGGAACTGGCAGACGCGGGGGACTCAAAATCCCCTGCCCGAAAGGGCGTGCGGGTTCGACTCCCGCCTCAGGCATTCTCCTTTCAACTATTTTCAATAAAATTATTTTAAACAAAGTTTTTTTATTCCCTATATTAACTCTCGGTCGTTATGTTGAAATTGCAGAGGTAGAAGAAGACTGAAGAGAAAATGGCAAGATAGACAAAACAACTATCAGCACAGTTTAAAAAGAGAACTTGAAAAGAATATAAAGCAAAATTTAGCAGAACTTGTATTTAGTATAGATTGATTTTGTATGCTGATTAGCATATATTTTATATGTGATAATATTTTAGAAGGTGATAATATGAGTGCTAAAATACACACAACTTTAAGAGTAGATGAAGAAAATTACAAGGAAGCAAAAAAAATTTTAGAAAGATTAGGGCTTAGTGTAAGTCAAGCATTCAATATTTTTATAGCTATGATAAAAGAAACAAAAGGCATTCCTTTTGAGATAAAAATACCAAATGAAGAAACTCAAAAGGTAATTAAAGAAGCAAGGAAAGGAAAAAATATTATAGAAGTAGAAAATTTGGACGAGTTTAAAAAGTTAATAAAGGATTAAAGAGTTTGTATAAAATCAAAGTTCATAAACAGTTTTTAAAAGACTTAAAAAAAGCTAAATTAAATCAGTCAAACACAGAAAAATTGTTTTATTTTGTTTCCTGTTTAACTAATAATAATCCTATGCCTCCTGAAGCAAAAGACCATGCTCTACTTGGAGAATGGGAAGATACACGAGAATTTCATATATCTGGGGATTTATTGATTATTTACAGAAAAGATGATAATTTAAAAGAAATACAATTATTGAGAATTGGAACAAATTCTCAACTTTTTAAGTGATATAGAAGTTAAAATTTAGCAAAGATTATCCCATTATTATCTAAGTTTATCTTTAAAAAAACTTCTGTCTTGCTTTAAAAATACTCTTGATTTAATCTAAAGTTTAAGAGTTTATTTAATCAAAAGTATTATTAGAAGATGGTTTAATTATACTTAAAGGGGGTTATCTTTTCAGATGGATGGTAAAGGGAATATTGACAACTCGTTAAGTTTAAGTTTTGACGAGTTTAAAGAGCTAGTTTTCAAAAATTTTGAAAAAGGTAAGTCTTTAGTTATTCCACTGTTTAAAGAGGTTGTTGCTGACACTGAAACTCCCTTAACCATATTTATGAAAATATACTCGCCAGAGAAATTTAACTTTTTATTAGAAAGTGTAGAGCAGAAAGAAAATATAGGAAGATACTCCTTTATAGGTTCTTCAGATGAAGTATATATAAGAGGTAAAGAAGATTTTATAGAAATTTATAATAAAGGTTCTATTCAATATAAAGAAACTAGAGACCCTTTAAATGAGATAAAAGATTTTATAGAGAGATATAAAGGTATATCCTACGAAGGTTTACCTCCATTCTGGGGAGGACTTATAGGTTATTTATCTTACAATATTATTTATATGTATGAACCTATCCATTCTGATAAACCGGATAACTGGCAATTACCAGAATTTTATTTCTTTTTAAGTAATGACTTAATAGCTTTTGATAATCTCAGTAGAACTATCAAGATAATATCCTCTGTAAAGATTACAGATGAGATTTTTGAAAAGTCTAAAGAAGATGAAAGCTGTTTAAAACTTATGTATAAAATGACCACAGAAAAAATAAATAACATTGAAAAAAAGTTATGTAAACCACTTAAACTTGAAAGACAGATAACAATAAAAGATGTTTTAAACATTAATTTACAAAAATGGAATGCTAATGTAAAAAAGGAACACTTTATTAACTCTGTGGAAAGGGCTAAAAGGTATATAGAGGAAGGTGATATTATACAGGTTGTTCTATCCCAAAGATTTTGTAAAATTACCTCAGCTAAACCTGTAGATATATACAGAGCAATGAGAATAATAAATCCTTCTCCATATATGTTTTATCTTGATTTTAAAGATATAAAATTAATAGGTTCTTCTCCTGAAATACTAGTCTCTGTAAAGAACAGAAAGATACTTACAAAACCTATAGCTGGAACGAGACCTATAGGAAAAACAGAGGAAGAAAATAAAAAACTAAAAGAGGATTTACTTTCTGATGAAAAAGAAAAGGCAGAACATCTTATGTTAGTAGATTTAGCTAGAAATGATGTTGGAAAAGTTGCTAAAACAGGAACAGTTAAAGTTGATAGATTTATGTATATTGAAAACTACTCCCACGTAATGCATATAGTTTCTGATGTTTCTGGAGAACTAAAAGAAGATTTACATCCAATAGATGTTTTAAAGGCTGTTTTCCCTGTTGGAACTGTAAGTGGTGCTCCTAAAGTTAGGGCTATGCAGATAATAGAGGAGTTAGAAACAGAAAGAAGAGGTCCCTATGCTGGGGCAGTTGGTTATATATCCTTTGATGGAAATTTAGACACTGCTATCGCAATAAGAACTGCGGTAATGAAAGAAAATAAGATATTTGTTCAGGCAGGTGCTGGTATCGTAGCAGATAGTATTCCAGAGAGGGAGTATGATGAAACTGTAAATAAGGCTAAAGCTCTAATAAAAGCAGTAGAAATAGCTGAAAAGGCAAAAGAAATAGATTGTTAAATTTGATAAAGATTATAAAATTTAATTGTGCTATTGATATATTAAATTTTAAACTGATAAAAATTTAGGGAAATAAAGAAAATGTTTGAAGAAATAATAAAGGAGTTTTTACATAAATTTTTCGTTTACTCAACGGAAGTTATTCCTTTCTTTTTTATTGCCTCAATAATTGGGGCTTTAATTCAAACTTATTTTAAAATTAACATTATCAGAAAGTTTATAAATCACAGAATTCTTTCTCCCATAGTATCAGCATTGTTTGGGGCTTCTGCTCCAGTTTGCTCCTGTTCTATGATACCTATTGCACAAACTATAAACTCCTTCTCTAGATACTACTCTCCTGTTATTGCCTTTTTAGTTTCAGCTCCTGCTTTATCACCAGTTATATTCTTTTTAATGCTAGGTATGTTTAGTGTAGAGCTTACAATTTATAGATTTCTGTTCGGAATAGCCTTAGCTGTTATCGGTGGATTGATAGCAGATTTTTTCTTTAAAAAGCCCAGAATGTTAGGTATTTTAACTTCAACACAAAAAAGCAACAAAACAAATTTAGAGAGATTTAAAGAAAGTTTTAAAAGTATATTTATAGACACAGGGAAGTATGTTTTACTAGGTTTAGTTATAGCATCTTTTATGTCTGCTATAATTCCTCCACCTCTTATCTCAAAATTTGCAGATTTACCTTTCTCATACTTGCTAATAGCTGTCTTATCTATACCACTATATCTATCTGCAGGGGAAGAAGTTCCAATAGGAAAATCTCTATTAGATTTAGGACTATCACCGGGACAGGTTTTAACATTTATGTTTGCTGGCTCGGGAATATGTCTTCCAACTATAATGGCAACAATTAAATTCTTTCCTAAGAAATTAGTCTATTACTATATATTTATCTGGCTTTTAGGTTCAATTATAGCAGGAATATCATATGACTTAATATTCAAACTCTGATTTAATCATAAATCATCTCGCTTTATCCTTTAAAAAAGGAGGTAAAAATGGAAATAAAGAATAAACCTGAAATATTAGCTCCTGTAGGACATTACGAAGGTCTAGCGGCTGTTATAAAGGCAGGGGCAGATGCTATATATATGGGAGTAGGAAAAATAAATCAGAGAGCATTAAAAACAACATTTACACTGGAAGATGTGAAAGAGATAAGAAAGATAACTCAAGATGCAGGTGTTAAGCAGTATATAACTTTAAACTCTATAGTTTTTGAGGACGATTTACCTTATATAGAAGAAACTTTAGATGCACTAAAGGAAATTGGAGTTGATGCGGTTATAGGTTGGGATATGGCAGTTTTAACAGGAGCTATTGGAAGGGGAATAGAAACTCATCTTTCAACTATGGCTTCAGTTTCCAACTCCCAAGCCGCTAAATTTTACGAAAAGATGGGAGTTAAAAGGATTGTTCCAGCTAGAGAAGTTAAATTAGAAGGTTTAAAGGAGATAAAGAAAAAAACTAATTTGGAGATAGAGATTTTCGTTCACGGAGCTATGTGTATGGCTGTTTCTGGAAGATGTTTCCTATCACATGATGTTTTTGAAAAGTCAGGGAATAGAGGAGAATGTTATCAGGTTTGTAGACATGAGTTTGATGTGAAAATCGTTTCTAAAAATACAGGAACAGAGTTTTATCTAGGTTCCGATTATGTGTTGTCAGCTAGAGATTTAGTAACAATAAACTTTGTTGACCAATTAATGTGGGCTGATAGTTGGAAAATTGAAGGTAGAAATAAAAATCCAGATTATGCTTACTTCTCAGTTAAAGCATATAAAGAGGCAAGGGATAGGATACTAAACGGAGAGTGGGACACTAAAGGTTGGAAAGATTTATTAGACATGTTAGAGAGAGTTTACCATAGAGAATGGGATAATGGCTTTTACTTTGGAGAAGCTCTATTCGGAATTAATAAATCTATCGCAAAGGAAAAGAAAGTTTATGTTGGTGAAGTCATTAAATTCTACCCAAGAATAAGTGTTGCAGAGGTAAGAATTGTTGATAATCCAATAAAAATAGGAGATACAATTCATATAATCGGTAAAAAGACAGGATTAGTAAGACAGAAGGTTAAATCTATGCAAGTTG
>QNZC01000010.1 GCA_003978565.1 Persephonella sp.
CACTGCTCCATAATGGAGTGTAAATTTATCTCCTACATAATCGGTTATTCCAAAAACAAGAAAACCATAGTTCATTAGTATGGTAAGTATGTTTAAACAGGTGATTTCATTTCCACCACCCCATCCACCTGAAGAGGAGAAAGCACAGCCTATTTTTCCATCTATTTCTCCCCATAAATCTGCCATATCATCCCAGAATTTTTTCATTTTGTGTGATACTGCCCCTAAATATGTTGGACTACCTACTGCAATACCATCACACCATAAAATATCTTCCTTTGTAGCCTCATCTACAGACTTTAATCTAACTTCAACGGGAAATTTTTTTGCTCCTTTAGCAACATACTCAGCCATCTTTTTAGTGTGTCCCGTTCCACTGTCGTATAAAACTAAAATTTTCCCCATTTTTTCCTCCAAAACTTTTTATTAGAAATAAATATTTATTTTAACTTAATGGTTAATTGGTTATTATAATTTTTGTTAGCTGTAAAATCTCTCTAGGAGTATAAAGATATGAGTAGGGGAAAAGCTAAAATAAGAGAAAAAGATAAATAAAAATAAATTTAAAAATAGTTAATTTTTTTATTTTCCAATATATTAAAAAAAACTAAGATATTTCTTATAAATTTTTAATTATTTAATTTTCAAATTTTAAGTTTAATATAAAAGGTCTTTCTCTATCATCTGATAAATCCCAGAATTTCCAACCTTTAACCAACTTATTCAAATATTCCATAAACTTTCATATCATAGATATTAAGAAATTCCACTGCACTAGAAAACTCTTTAGTTAAATCCTCAAAAGATTTATTTTCCGAACATGCAACTAAATATAATTCCAAATATAAAACTTCTTTTGCTGTCAAATTTTTATTCTGAAAAATGAAAAAACATTCATTATCTTCCAATTTCTCAAAGAATTTTCTTAGTCTATGCACTTTAGGAACTTGAGAAGCATACTTGTTGATAAAGTTGTTCATTTTCTTCATAAAAGGAAGTGTCTTTCTCTGAGGATTATTTATTTTGATTAAAGGAAAATGATTACTATTTGTTTTTACATCGATGTCAAATATATTAAAAAATTCCCATACTATTTGTGATGAAGCATTTAATTCTATACCTAATTTTTTTTTAAAGAGAAAAAAAGAATATGTATATACAAAAAATTCACCTCTTTTGTATTTTTATCCACTTGCATTCTTTATCAAAAAATTCTTCATTTTAATTTATTTTAATCTTTTTTCCTAAAATCTTACTAAATACTCTTTAACTGAAAACTTTATTTTTTACCATACAGTTTTCAAATTATATTTTTTTATAATACTATCATTCGTTATTAAAATTAAGTCTTCACTTATAGACTGTGCTATTAAAATTCTGTCAAACGGGTCTTTATGTATGTTAGGTAAAGTATTTAAAATAAATATATGCTCTTTACAAATTGGTAATTCTATTAATTCTAAATCCTTAATACATTGTTTAATAAAGGTTTCAAAACCTATACTCTTATTCAATATTTCTAATTTCCCTATACTAATTTTTATCGAAATTTCCCATATAGATGCAGAACTTAAAAATAATACATTTTGAGAATTTTCTATAATTTCTATTACAGTTTCAGATAATTTTTCTGGTTCAACACAAGCCCATAAAAAAACATGAGTATCTAAAAGAAACCTCAATTATGAAAATCCTCTATTATTTTTTTAGGTAGTGGTTTATAAATGTCCTCTGATAACTTTATTTTATCTTTAAAAGTTCCCAATTTTCTTTTAATTTTAGGGTATATTACAAACTCTTTATTTCCTACCTTTAATATTATCTCTTCACCATTTTCCACCTCTTTTAAAATTAGCTCTAATTTCTTCTTTGCTTCTTCAACAGAAATAACTTTCATTATAACTTCCTCAATAAAGATTTATAAGAATAAAAATAATTTCTTTTTTAATATTTATTTATGAATTTTACCAACAAACATATCATCATTATACTATATAAATCTATATAACTACCGATTGGAGAAGTTTAATGACTAAAAATATAAAACTGTTAGCACCATCTATACTGTCGGCAGATTTTTCAAGATTAGGAGAACAGATAAAAGAGGTAGAAGAGGCAGGGGCAGATATAATCCATTTAGATATAATGGACGGTAGATATGTTCCAAACATAACCTTTGGTTTACCTATTATAGAGAGTATTAGAGGATTAACAGACTTACCTTTTGATGCCCATCTGATGATTGTTGAACCTGAAAAGTATATAAAAGAATTTATAAAAGTCGGTTGTAATATGATTTCCTTCCATCCAGATGCAACAATTCATACTCATAGAACAATAGATTTAATTAAATCAAATGGAGCTAAAGCAGGAATTGTTTTAAATCCAGCTACTCCTGTAAATACTTTAGATGAAATAATACATTATATAGACTATGTGTTAATAATGTCTGTAAATCCCGGTTTTGGTGGACAGAAATTTATTCCGCAAACATTAAATAAAGTTTCTAAATTAAAAATACTTATGGAAGAAACAGGAAGAGAGGATGTTTTAATAGAGATGGATGGAGGAATAAAGGCAGACAATATAAGAGAAATTTCAATGGCAGGAGTGAATATTTTTGTTTCTGGTAGTGGTGTATTTAAAGGAAATATAAAAGAAAATGTAAAAAAGATGAAAGAAAATATGTATATTTTTATTTAAAAAGGTTTTTCTGGGACATTTTCCCAGTCCTTTAAAAATCTTTCTAAACCTATATCTGTTAAAGGATGTTTAATTAATTGGGAAATAACTTTGTAAGGAATTGTAGCTATATCAGCACCAACTAAAGCTCCCTCTAAAACGTGGAGAGGATTTCTAACACTTGCGATTATAATCTGTGAGTTATAACCGTAGTTATCCCTTATAGTTTTTATTTGACTAATAAGTTCCATTCCAGTATGGCTTATATCGTCTAATCTTCCAACAAATGGAGATATATAACTAGCTCCAGCTTTCATAGCTAATAATGCCTGCATTGGAGAGAAAATTAATGTAACATTTGTTTTTACACCGTTATACTCAAGATATTTTACAGCCTTTAATCCATCTATAGTTATCGGTATCTTGATAACAACGTTATCTCCCAATTTTGCCAATTGTTCAGCTTCCCTTAACATACCTTCATAATCTGTTGAAGCAACTTCCAACGATACAGGTTTATCAGGAACTTCATTTAGTATTTCTTTAACTACCTCCATAAAAGGTTTACCTGTTTTGGCAATAAGTGTTGGATTTGTTGTTATACCATCAAGTATTTTTAACTCATTTGCCTTTCTTATCTCTTCTATGTTAGCTGTATCAATAAAAAATTTCATTTACTACCTCCCTAGTCTTATTGATAAAATTTCATACATTCCATTATAAAACAATAAAATTTAATATGAATTAATTGCTATAGATAAGGTTGGAGTATTTCATTCTCCATAACTTTACTATTACATAACTTTACTATTATTTGAACTGATAAATTTTTCTAATAAAGTTAATTTTTCAATCTAATGTATAATATTTAAAATAAATATCTCAGGTGGTAGAGTATGGAAAGGAAAGAAAAATTATACGAAGGTAAGGCAAAGATACTGTATTTAACAGATGAGCCTGATAAAGTTATAGCATACTATAAAGATGATGCAACAGCTTTTGATGCCATCAAAAAGGCAACTATAAAGGGAAAAGGTGAGTTAAATAACACTATTGCCTCATATCTATTTGAATATCTCAATGAAAAGGGAATTCCTACACACTTTATAAAGAAACTTTCCGATAGAGAGATGTTGCTATACAAAGTGGAAATTATACCTGTTGAAGTAGTAATTAGGAATTTAGCGGCAGGAAGTATAGTAAAAAGATTAGGAATTCCAGAGAAGACAGAGTTCAATCCTCCATTAGTTGAGTTTTACCTGAAAAATGATGAATTACATGACCCTATAATCTGTGAACAACACATATATGCTATGAATTTAGCTACACCTGATGAAGTCCAACAGATGAGAGAAATTACCTTAAATGTTAATGAGCTACTTAAAGATTTTATGAAAGAAAATGGAATAATATTAGTCGATTTCAAACTGGAGTTTGGTAGAAAAGACGGAAAGATAATATTGGCAGATGAAATATCTCCTGATACTTGTAGATTTTGGGACGCTAAAACAGGGGAAAAACTAGACAAAGATAGATTTAGATTTGACCTTGGAGATTTAATAGAAGGGTATAAAAAAGTTTTAGAGAAATTTAAAAAGGAGTAAAAAATGTTTAGAGTAAGAAAAGCTGTAATACCTGTGGCTGGTTTTGGAACTCGTTTTTTACCTGCCACTAAATCTACTCCTAAAGAAATGCTTCCAATTGTTGATAAACCTATAATTCAGTTTATAGTAGAGGAAGCTGTAAGCTCCGGTATAGAAACAATCATATTTATAACTGGAAGACATAAAAGGGCAATAGAAGATTATTTTGATTACACTCCAGAGTTAGAATTTACATTAAAGAAAGCTGGAAAAGATGAACATGTGGAAAAAATAAGAGAAATATCTAATATGGCTGACTTTGTATATGTTAGACAAAAGGAACAGTTAGGTTTAGGACATGCAATACTTTCAGCTGAACATGTCGTAGGTAATGAGCCTTTCGCAGTTTTACTTGGCGATGAATTAATCATAAATGATGAAAAACCTGCTTTAAAACAGCTTATAGATGTGTTCAATAGATTTTCAAAATCTGTAATTGGGACGATGAAAGTTTCTAAAGAAGAGACCAATAAATACGGAATAGTTGATGGAATGGAAGTTGAAGAGAATATAAAACTTGTAAAGTATCTAGTTGAAAAACCTTCACCAGAGGAAGCTCCATCAACAGATGCAATAATAGGAAGATATATTTTAACTCCTAAAATCTTTGATATGCTTAAAAAAACTCCCTTTGGAAAGGGTGGTGAAATCCAACTAACAGATGCTCTCCTAAATCTTTTAAATTATGAGGTTATATACTCTACGGAAATGGAAGGTAGAAGATACGATACTGGTAATAAGTATGGTTATCTAGAAGCTATTTTTGAGATAGCTTTAGAGAGGGAAGATACATCTGATTTTGTTAAATCTATTATAAAGAGATTAAATGAGAGAATTGATATTAAAAGTTAGAAATTAATCACAAAATTTTTTAATTGTTTAATTCTATTAAGTTTAAAAGTCATTCAATTTGGATATTTTTATAACCAGAACGAATTTTCTTTTTACTTTCTAGTTATTAACATTTTTTAAAAGGAGTTTATTTTTAATTGGTAATACATCCTATCAAAATGAAAAGTTATATTTTCAATTTGATTAAATAAAAATTACAAATTAAAAATAAAAAGAGTATAATAAAGATAGATGAATTTTGGAGAGGGGAGATATGATGAAAAAGTTAATAATTCCTTTATCTATAATCTCCGTATCAACAGTTTTTTTTTATACTTCTTTCGCTCATATGAAAAGGTATGGTTGGGAAGATTATTTAGAACATCATCAACATAAGCATAAATATGGAAAATCTCATAAGGAAGATATTGAAGCTAATGAAGTAGAAAATAATGAGGAATACTTCAAACCTTCACTATATTCTGACTGGTATATACAACTGAATGGTGATTTAAGAAGAGAAATTCCTGCTGATATATACGATGTTGATTTATTTGACACTTCAGAGGAAACAATTCAAGAACTAAAACAGAGTGGAAAAAAAGTTATCTGTTATTTTAATGCAGGTGCATATGAAGATTGGAGAGAAGATGCCGATAAGTTTAATCCTGAAGATATAGGTAATCCTATGGATGGCTGGGAAGGAGAATACTGGTTGAATATAAATAGTGAAAATGTAAGAAGAATAATGATAGAGAGATTACAACTAGCTAAAGAAAAGGGATGTGATGGGGTTGACCCAGATAATGTAAATGGATACACACAGGACACAGGTTTTAATATCAGTTATGAAGACCAGTTAGAATACAATAAATTTTTAGCTGAAGAAGCTCATAAATTAGGTTTATCTATAGGTCTAAAAAATGATTTGGAACAGATAAAGGATTTAGTAAGCTACTTTGACTTTGCCGTTAATGAAGAATGTCATCAGTATGGTGAGTGTGATTTATTAACTCCATTCATACAGAGTGGAAAACCCGTTCTCAATATAGAATACGAAGAAAAATATGTTAATGATGAAACAGAGTTTATTGAACTATGTGAAGATGCACACAGAAGAGGATTTAAAACCTTAGTAATGCCACTAGATTTAGATGGTAGTTTTGTAAAAAGTTGTGATTATGGAGAGTGGTAGAAAAATTATAAACCTTTATAGGCAATCTCTATCGCCCTCTTTATATCTTTAAAGAGAGTTTCTTCTTCCTTTGGATTTCTTAAAACATATGCAGGGTGATATGTTAAGAGTAGAATTCTATCATTCCACTTTATAACAGTTCCCCTTTCTTTAGTTATCTTAACCTTCCTATTCAGAAATGCCTGTCCTGCTACTGCTCCAAGTAAACATAAAACTTTAGGATTTATTATTTCTATCTGTTCCTTTAAGTATGGAAAACATTTTTCCATCTCATCTAAAGTAGGAGTGCGATTTCCCGGTGGTCTGCATTTACATATGTTAGCTATATAAAACTCTTCCCTTTTATATCCAGCTCTTTCTATAAGTTTTGTTAATAACTTTCCAGCTCTACCAACAAATGGTCTTCCCTGTTTATCTTCTTCCTCTCCCGGAGCTTCTCCAACAAACATCAGTCTGGTCTCTATATTTCCTTCTCCTAAAACAGCATTAGTTCTACTTTTATGTAAATCACACTTTTCACATATCTGTATTTCTTCATTTATCTTTTCAAGTAATTTTTTCCTTTCTTTTAAAATTTCATCCTTTGAAATAAATTTTTTATCTAAAATTATTTCCTCAAATCCCAACTCTTTCAAAACTTTTAAATGTTTCTTTAACTCCTCATTATTAAAACTATCCATAAATAACTCCTCTTTTCAAGGTTTGTTATTCAAATATTACAAGATTATCTCTATGAATAACTTCAGTAAACTTTCCAAGTAGTTTTTCTACTTCATTTGATTTTAATCCTTTTATCTTCTTTAAATCTTTATAATTATAATTAACAACACCTTTTCCTATTATCTTTCCATCTAAATTTTCTATAGCTACCACATCTTTTTTATTAAAAATACCCTCTATATCTCTTATTCCTATAGGTAATAAACTCATACCTTCCCTTAATGCCTTTTCTGCCCCTCTATCAACAATAACTTTACCCTTAGGAGCAGATAAAATTTTAAGCCAGTTTTTCTTTTTTGATACCTTCCTATTTTGAGGATATATAAATGTTCCTATCTCCTCACCTTCCAATATTGAACTGATTACATTTTCCTTTTTAGAAGCAATAACAACAGGTATTCCATTAACAGTTGCGAGTTGTGAAGCTTCAAGTTTACTTCTCATTCCACCTGTTCCGTATTTAGATTTTGAAGAACCAGCATACTTTAAAGCTTCTTTTATATCCTTTATTTCAGTTATCAACTTGGAGTTTTCATCTGTAGGGTCAGAGGTATACAATCCACCTGCGGTAGAGAGAATTATTAATAAATCTGCATCTGTTAAAACTGACACATGAGAAGCCAGAAAATCATTATCACCAAAGACAATCTCCTCAACACCTACAGTGTCATTTTCATTAATTATTGGAATAATATCCATTTCTAAAAGTTTCATTATAGTATTTTTAGCAAGAATATATCTTTTTCTCTCCTGTAAGCCCTCTATAGTTAAAAGAATTTGTCCTATATTTAAGTTCTTTTTAGAAAAGATTTTATCGTATATCTGTATAAGATAAGCCTGACCAACAGATGCTAAAGCCTGTTTTTCAGTTATAGTTTTAGGTTTTGTATTTAAGCCTAACTTTATTAATCCGGATAATACTGCTCCTGAGGAAACTAGAATTATCTCCTTTTCTCTATCTTTTAAAGCTTTTATCTCTTTAGCTAAATTTTCTATAAAATTTTCATCTATCTTTTCATCTGAAGCTATAATCTGTGAGCCAAGTTTTATAACAATCCGTTTAGCTTTATTTAAAAGCTCCTTTTTATTTAACATCAAGTATAGCCTTTATTCCCTCTAATCCTTTTAGATTTAATGATATATCTTTTTCTGTTGGAACATCAAAGTCCCTTGGGTTTATTCTTATGAGAGTTCCATTATACTTTCTAGCAGTATCTTCCGAAAAGTATCTAACTGTTGGCACTGCCTTTCCAGCTCCAATCTCTATAATTGCCAGTTTGTATCCCATATCATCTATAAAATCTAACCACTCATAAAGTCTTCTTAAAGCTAAATCTGTTCTGTAGGGAATAAAATTAAAATCTCCAAACATCAATATATTTGGTCTAGCTATCCTTCCGCAGTATCTACATTTAGGTAAAGGCTCTTTAGCTTCAAATTTTTCCATATCAATTTCTATCTTAACCTCATCAGAAGACCATATATCATCTATACATGGTAGCATACATTGTAAATAATGGATTGAGCCGTGTATCTCTACAACTCTTTTTTCCTCAAAACCTGCCTTTTGAAACTGTCCGTCAACATTTGAAGTGAAAACAAAATATTTACCTTTTTTCTGCTCTCCAGCTTTTTTTAAAAGATAAAAACCTTCATGTGGTTCTGTATTTCTATAAAGATTTAATCTATGTCCATAAAAAGCCCAAGCTAATTTTGGGTTTTCCTCAAACCATCTTGGATTGGCTAGTTCCTCAAATCTTAAACCTAGCCTTTTAGCTATAGGATAAGCTCTCCAAAAACCTTCTGTTCCTCTAAAATCAGGAAGTCCACTGTCAACTCCCATTCCTGCCCCTGCAGTAATCAATAAAGCATCAGCCTCTCTTACTGTTTCTCTAGCCCTTTCAATCTCTTTCTTTAAATCCCTTTTATACATCTCTCTATTTCTTAAACTTAAAGTAATAATTAATTGAATTTGTTAAAATTATAACATTAATTGTGAAAATAGCTTTAGTTTCCGATTTATTACCAATTTAGGAGGACAAAAATGCTTTTAAAGAGGAGACTGGAAGAGATAAGAGATAGATTGATAAATATGGCTGAGTTGGCAGATAGAATGATAGAAAAATCTGTTAAGGCTATTATTGAACACGATAAGAGTTATTTAAAGGATATTGATAAAATGGAAAGTGAGCTTGACAGAATGGAAGTGGAAAATGAAAGTTTAATAATAACAACTATAGCTAGATTTCAACCGGAGGCTAAATATCTAAGAATTCTGTTAATGGATTTATTTGTTAACAGGGATTTAGAGAGAATTGGAGACCATGCAGAAAATATAAAAGAACAGGCTGAAAGAATTATAAATAAACCAAAGTTAAAGGAGTATATAGACTTACCTGTGATGACAGATATAACTATCGGAATGGTTAAAGATGCTGTTAAGTCTTTGGAAACATTAGATACAGAATTGGCTAGAGATGTAATAGCTAGAGATGATAAAGTTGATAGTTTAAATGAACAGATAGTAAGGGAACTTTACACATATATGGTTGAAAATCCTGAAAATATAAAAGTTGGTATAAGACTTATTACAGTTTCATCAAATTTAGAGAGGGTGGCTGATATAGCTACAAATTTAGCTGAAGAAGTTATATATATGAAAGAAGGAAAGATGTTAAGACATCAAGAAATTGATAAATAGACAAATAGTGTTCTGTTCTATTTTATTTTTTATAAACCTTTCTTCTAAAAATATCTTTTGGAGAAACAACCCTATCTATAAATAGTTTTCCGTCTAAATGGTCTAGCTCGTGTTGAATAACAACAGCTTCAAATCCCTCTGTGTCAAACTCTATTGTGTTTCCATTTATATCCTGTGCTTCAACTTTTATCCAGTAATGTCTCTTTACATTTCCTGTATAATCTGGGACACTTAAACATCCCTCTCTAATTATTATTTCTCCGTCGTATGCAATAATTTTAGGGTTAGATAAAATTAAAAGACCATGGTTCTTTTTGTTATATTTGTGTTTATATTTGGAAGCATCTACTATTATTGTCCTTATATGTTTATTGACCTGTGGAGCTGCAATACCTACACCTGCAGGGGAGTTATACATAGTATAAATTAGATTGTCCACAAACTCTTTAAAATCTTTATCAAAGTTTTCTACAGGTTTTGAAACTATCTTTAACCTTTTATCTGGATATTTTAGTATATCTAACTTTTTCAAAGTTCCAATACCTCTATTTTTTCACAGGAAATATCAACATCTATATCATACTGTAGCTGTTTTATTTTAGCTCTAAACTCTTCAAAATCTATACTGTCAGGTATTTCAACATCTGTAATTAACACATATATATCTTGGGATTTTTCAGTGGTCATATCAACTATATTTATATTATTTTCCGCTAAAAGTTTAGCTACTTTATAAACTATTCCCGGTTTATCTCCTCCATAAACTATAACTTTATATAAAGTATCCTTTTTATCTTCCTCTTTGTAATCTATCTCTTTTACATAAATATTAAGACCTAATTTATCCTTTACTGGTAAAAATATTTTTTTAACTTCATCAGTTGTAAAATTATCTTCTGTGTAAACCACAAGCATAATTGTAAATTCATCTGCAAGTCTTGACATAGTAGAATTCTCTAAATTAAACCCATTTTCATATAAAATTTTGCTTACCTCTGCAACTATACCCGGTTTATCTTTTCCAAATGCATTAATAAGAAAGTATTTTCCCATCTTAAAGTCCCCTTACTAAAAAATTTATATTACTTCCAATAAACACCACTAGCCTTTAATCTGTATAAAGTTGTTTTTCTTAAATTAACTTTATAACCACTTATATATAAGGTTCCCTTGTCTAAATCTTCTACACCGGGAATAATAACACCTTTAGCCCAAAGTTTACCACCATACTGAACTTCGCATTTTTTATAAGGTTCTATCTCTATCCTATTTTTTTCAATAAATTTACAACCACCTTTTATACTTACACCTTTAATTTTGCCATCATTTTCCTCTAAATACACAACAGGATATTGGGAGTTATCCCTTTCAAACATTAAATCTGTAAGTTTAAAGTATTTTTTATCCTTAGTGGGATTTTCTAAAGTAAACTCTATACTAATTCTTTCTAATTCAGGCTTGGAAAGAAAATGTTTTAAAACCAACCCATCTTTAACATAATCATACTGGTTAGAAACCCACACAACTGTTTTTTTATCCTTTTCTATCTGTTTCTCTATCTCCTTTTTTATCTGATTTGCCAATTTTTGGGCATAAGCCTCAATAACTTCATAAGTTTTTATATAGTTCAAATTTATATACTGGTCGTAAGTTTCCCTGTTAATTTCTGCAGGTTTAACGAAAAATATAAGATTTCTTCTTTTTACATAACAGTTAGTAGATGTATAAACTTGATATATTCTAGAAATAGGGAGTAATATAGGTAGTTCCTTTCTCTTTGCCTTTTGTATATAGATACTCTTGTAATAATCTGGAAAATTGAGGGCTTTAACTTTGTAAATTACAGAGTTCCAATAATCATTATCTTTTTTTATTTCATCCGGAAGTTTTACAATTTCCTCTTTAGAAACAGGTTTACCTTTACCATATACACAGTATATTTTATAAAACTTCTTTACAAAGTTATTTAATGCGGTTTCAGTTGCAGGACAGTAAGTTTTACATAACAGTTTTACTTCATAAATTCCATCATTTCCTTTTTTTTCTTTAACATCTCCAAGTAAGTGAGAGTATCTCTCTATATTTACATTACTTACTACAGTTTCAAGTTCTTTGAGAGGAACAGTTGAATGCTCTGATTTTGTAGCACAACTTTCAATTAGAATTAGGGAGATTAATCCAGTAAAAAAGATTAAAAACTTTTTCATAACGGCTCCTTTACTTATAATACAAATCTTTCAAAACGTATAATTATATTATTACATTAATTTAAAATATTTTAGAGAGGCTTAAGTTGAAAGTAGTTTTTTGGGGAACACCTGATTTTGCAGTAGAAAGTTTAAAAGAGTTAGTAAACTCTGAACATGATGTTATAGCAGTAATAACTCAACCTGATAAACCTAGAGGTAGAGGAAAAAAACTCTTACCAACACCTGTTAAAGAGTTTGCTTTGAAAAACAACATACCTGTTTTACAACCTGAGAAAGTAAAAGGTAATAGAGAGTTGTATGAAAAATTGAAAGATTTAGCTCCAGACATATCTGTTGTAGTTGCCTATGGAAAGATACTACCTAAAGAGATAATAGAAATTCCTAAATATAAAACTATAAATGTTCACGCTTCACTACTTCCGGAGTATAGAGGTTCAGCTCCCATTCATAGGGCTTTACTTGATGGGAAGGATAAAACTGGAGTTTGTATTATGGAGATAGTAGAAGAGTTAGATGCAGGAGATATATACGAATGTAAGGAAGTAGAGATAAAAGAAGAAGATGATATAGTTTCACTTCATAATAAACTTGCAAAAGAGGGAGCAAAACTTTTAGTTAAAGTTTTAAAGGACATAGAAGAGGGAAAGGCTAAAAAAACTAAACAGGATGATACAAAAAGTAGTTATGCGAAACCTATAAAAAAGGAAGAGGGGAAAATTAACTGGGAAAAATCTGCTAGAGAAATATTCAATCAAATAAGAGCTTTAAAGGTTTGGCCTAAAGCTTTTACGAAGTTTAGAGATAAAGAAATAAAAATATTGTCATCTGAAGTTGTTGATGAAAACTCTACAGGTAATATAGGAGAAATAGTTAAGATAGAGAAGGGAAAAGGTTTTGTAGTTCAAACTGGTAGAGGAAGACTGTTAATAAAAGAGGTTCAGTTTCCAAACTCTAAAGCTATCTCTGGAGACGATGCTGTAAGAGGTTATCACATAAAAGTAGGGGAAAGGTTTGAATAGTTAGATATAAATTTTATGTTTTAATATTCAAGCTGAAAATTAGCTTTTAAAGAGGAGGTATAAATTGAAATTAAATATAGGAATAGTTGGACTTCCAAATGTAGGTAAATCTACTATATTTAATGCTTTAACTGAAACAGGAAAGGCTGAAGTTGCAAACTATCCATTCTGCACCATTGAGCCAAATGTTGGTATTGTTAACGTTCCAGATGAGAGACTTTATAAACTTGCAGAAATAGAAAAGTCTAAAAGGATAATTCCTGCTACGATTGAGTTTGTAGATATAGCAGGTTTAGTAAAGGGAGCAAGTAAGGGGGAAGGATTAGGTAATCAGTTCTTATCTAATATAAGAAACGTATCAGCTATAGCTCATGTTGTAAGATGTTTTGATGATAGTGATGTTGTCCATGTTGAAGGTTCAGTAAATCCTGTTAGGGATGCGGAGATTATAGAAACTGAACTTATACTGGCTGATTTACAAACTGTTGAAAAGAGATTAGAAAAAGTTTCAAAACCTGCAAAATCAGGTGATAAAAAAGCTAAATTTGAGGTAAAAGTTTTAAAGAAGGCAAAGGAAATTTTAGAAAATCTGGAACCTCTGAGAACGAAATTAGACAAATTTAGTGAAGATGAAGTTGATTATATGAAAAAAACTATATTTCCGTTAACTATTAAACCTCTTATGTATATAGCAAATATAAATGAAGAAGATTTACCTGAAGGTGAGGATAATCCTTACGTAAAGGCAATAAAAGAAAAAGCAGAAAAGGAAGGTTCTCCCGTTGTTGTGTTGTCAGGTAAAGTTGAACAGGAGCTTATAGAACTTCAACCTGAAGAAAGAAAAGAATTCCTAGAAGCTTTAGGTCTTTCAGAACCGGGATTAAATAAGATGATTAGAACAGGCTATAAACTTTTAGATTTAATAACTTACTTTACTGCAGGGGAAAAGGAAGCTAGAGCTTGGACTATTAAAAAAGGCACAAAGGCACCTCAAGCGGCAGGTGAGATACATTCAGATTTTGAAAGAGGTTTCATATCTGCGGAAGTAATCAATTATGATGAGCTTATTAAGGTAGGCTCTTTACAGAAAGCTAAGGAAATGGGACTTATAAGACTGGAAGGGAAAGATTATGAAGTAAAGGATGGAGATATAATACATTTTAGATTTAATGTCTAAACAGTATATTTATAAATATAGACAAAAATTTTGGGGGATTTGGGATGATTTTCACTGATAGGAGAGAGGCAGGAAGATTATTATCTGAAGAAATAATAGGAAAATATAAAAGAAATTTAGGAAATCCTGTCGTTGTTGCTATTCCAAGAGGTGGAGTTGTTATTGCTGAACCTATAGCCAAAGTTTTAAATGCTCCATTAGAAATCGTTCTGGTAAAAAAAATAGGAGCACCTTTTAATGAGGAACTTGCTGTAGGAGCAATCACTGAAGACGGAGATATATTGCTAAACCCTGATATAACTCCAGATGTTGCTGTTAGACTTGGAATAACAGATGACTATATATATCAAAAATCCAAAGAGGCATTAGGAATTCTAAAGAAAAGGAAGGAGCTGTATGGTGGCTCATTAAAAGATTTAGATATAAAAGGTAGAGATGTAATTTTGGTTGATGATGGAGTGGCTACAGGATTAACTACTGAAGCTGGAGTATTATCAGTTAGAAATTTATCACCAAATAGAATTATTTTAGCCATTCCCGTAATACCATATGAAAAGTATGATGAACTGAACAAACTTGTTGATGAACTAATTGTTTTAGAGAAACCTGTTAACTTTACAGCTGTAGGACAGTTTTATAATGATTTTTCTCAAACTACAGATAGAGAGGTGTTAGAAATTCTAAATAGATACAGAAATTAGAGCTAATTTTCCTCTAAAGAAAATCCTTCTATCTTCATATCGTAAACAGTCATATTCCAAATGTATATGGGATATTTATCTATCAACAGTACAGCTCCTTTTAAGTCCTTTAGACCAAGGAGTTTCAAACCACCTTCTTTTTTATCCCTATCGTATAGATAGTAAATATTACACTTTCCATTTGGGCTGATAATTACTTTATTATTTTCAACTCTCTGACAATCTCCAGAAACATTTATACCTTTAATGTTTCCTTTATCATCTATTTTAAATAGAGGTTTATAATCTTTACCTTCCTTTATTAAGGTTATTCTTCCTAAATTAATGATAAAAGGTCTAAAGGTTTCATTTTTGAACTTTAAATAAATGTCCCACCTATCTGTCCCAAGATTAGCCTTTTTATCCTCCTCTGTTTCATAAACAGGTCTAGCTTCAAAGTAATAAAGTTTAACTCCTTTGTATATAAGAGGTAGATTTAACGAAAACCAGATTAAGCTTTCTAAATCTTTATTTATTATTTCCTGAATTTTATTCTTTAATTTATCAGTTTCTTCTTTTGCATATTCAGGAACGATTTTTAAAACACTTCCTCTAAATATCTTTAAAATTTCATTTTTTTTATCAAATGATACTGTATAGAATTTTTTATTTTCAGGTAAATAACAAAAAATTAATGTATCCTCTGGAATGCTGTAATACTTTTTCACAATTAATGAATTTATTTTGTAATTCACTTTTAAATATTCTTTAAGGTAAATTTTGGGAAAATCTGTAGATTGTACTTGATTATATACAATCTCATTAATTTTTTTATCCAAATCATCGTCAGTTATATCTAACTTTCCTCTTCTCTTTATGCAATTTGTTTTAAAGATTTTTAAGAAAAAGTTTTCTAGGTTTTTATTCTTTTTTAGTAGCAACTTTTTTTTCTTTTTATCTATTTTAACAGTAATACTGTTATTCTTCGTTTCTATAACTTGACCGAACAAAGTTGAGATATATACTTCATCTTTATTTATGTTTTGATAAACTGTTTTTTCAAAATCTTCAGATAATCTTTTTTTTGTTCCACAGTTATAAAACAAAAAGGAAAAGATAAGAAAGACTAACAGAAAAATTCTAAAGTTCTTCAATCTGAACACCTTTTTTATCTATTTCTAAGATTTTACACTCTGAATTTATACCAACTTCTGAGAGAGCCTCTTTCATAGCCTCTCCAATTTTTTCAAAATTTCTGTTTGATATTGCAACTATTGAACTACCAGCTCCACTTAAAGAAACCCCTAATGCTCCCTCTCTGTATGCATTAGTTATAACCTTATAAAAGTTAGGTATAAGTTTCTCTCTGTAAGGTTGATGTAATTTATCTTCCATAGCAACTTTTAATAAATCAAAGTTTTTATTCTGTAATGCTGAAATAAATAGAGCTACCCTTTGAAGATTAAAAACTGCATCTTTTAAAGGAATAGTTTTAGGTAAAACCTTTCTAGCCTCTTCTGTAGATAGCTCTAAATCGGGAATAACAACGATAAATTTTAATTCGTCTGGAAAATACAGTTTTTGATAGTATGTTTCTTCTCCTTCCTTTAAAGCGGTAATAAACCCACCTTTAAAAGCTGGCAAAAGATTATCAGGATGATTTTCAAATTTGTATGCTATCTTAAAGAAATCTTCATCGCTTAACTCTTTATTAAGAACTCTATGACCTGCTACTATTCCGGCAACTATAACTGAAGCACTACTACCTAATCCCCTTGATACAGGTATATTTACAATTTGTTTTACTTTAAATTTTCTTTCATTCTCTCCATTTGCCTTTAAAGTCTCTTTAAAAACTTTGAAAAAAAGGTTGTTTTCTGGGTTTTCAAATTCTTCTATCTTTGGAATAGTTATTATTTCGTCCTTATCGCTCTCCTCTAAATAAATCTCATTATATAAACTTAATGCTATTCCTAATGTGTCAAATCCAGCTCCCAAGTTAGCGGTAGAAGCAGGAACTTTAACTTTAATTTTCATTACATTCCCCCTTTAATACCAAATACAAAAATAAATTTAAAAAATGAAAAAGAAGTGAAAAAGAGTTATATATTTGAAAAGATTATTTCTTGTGCTGTTCTCACTCCTTTTCCTAAATCTACCTTATAACCTAACTTATTTAGAGCTAGTTCTAAGCCTCCTATAATCTGTAAAACATCCATAAAATCAAAATATCCCATATGTGCAATTCTAAATATCTTTCCTTTTAGATGGTCCTGTCCACCGGCAACTCTAAAACCTATCTTAAGTAATGTTTTTCTTAAATCATCTGCATTTATTCCATCTGGAGAGTAAACTCCCGTAGCAGAATTTGCAGGACTTTCAGAGAGAAGTTTAAGCCCTAAAGATTTTACAGCTTCACGGGTAGCCTTTGCCATTATCTCATGTCTTTTAGCTAACTCTTCTAAACCTTCATCTAGTATTAAAGATAAACTTTCATTTAAGGCTATTATTAGGTTTATAGCTGTCGTATATGCAGTTTGTCCTTCAGACTGTTTTTTACTTTCCTTTTTAACATCAAAGTAATACTTTGGTAAATCACTTCTATCTAATCTTTTTTCCGCTTTTTCAGAGTAGTATAAAATACTTAATCCCGGTGGCAACATTAAAGCCTTCTGTGAACCTGTTATAAGCACATCTATACCAAGTTCCTCAGGATATACCCCATAAACTCCAACCGATGTTATTCCATCAACTACAACAATACAATCTTCTAAAGATTTAGCTAAATCTCCTAGATACTTAACATCATGATATGTAGTTGTTGAGGTTTCAGAATGTTGAACGAATATTCCCTTTAAATCTCTGTTGTTTTCTATAATTTCTTTTACTCTATTTTTATCGTATGTTTTTCCCCATTCTATCTCGTAATTTATAGGATTTAGTCCAAAAGTTTTCGCTAATTCATACCATCTTTGACCAAACTTTCCAGCATTAATTATTAATACTTTATCTCCTCTACTAAAAAAATTTAAAACTGATGCTTCCATACTTCCCGTTCCAGAAGAAGCAAAAACTAAAACATTCCTTTCTGTTTTTAGTAATTTCTTCAATTTTTCTTTTGTTTCTTTAAATATTTTTGTAAACTCAGGTGTCCTATGATGTATAATCTGTTGACCTAAGGCTTTTATTACTTGTGGTGGTAAGGGAACAGGACCTGGTGTAAATAATCTCTCTTTTACAAGCATACAATAGACCTCTAAAAAATTAATTTTTATGAAAATTATCTTATCAAACTTTGATGGGAGTAGATATATTAGAGCCAGTTCAATAAAATGTATTTTAAATCTTACTTTTATATCT
>QNZC01000050.1 GCA_003978565.1 Persephonella sp.
AGAAAAAGTTAAAAAAGATTAAAGATGATATTAAAACTATCCATCAAAACGATAATATAAACATATCTATATTAGATTTTATTGAAATTTTTGAATTATCTATTTGGAGAACAGGTAAAGAACCTATAAAGTATTTTAAAAATAGTTGGATTAATTCTTTTTCCAATGATAGTAAATTGGATTTACAAGGAATTATTTCGAGTTTTGGACAATTTATAGAAAATTACAGATGTAATTATTTAGTCGAAGATAGAAATTTTAAACATATATTTACAGAATATGAACGGTTAAACCACCAAAATAACCATATTTGGGAAATTTTAGAAAAAAGAAAGGGTAATAATAGAATAGAAGAAGAGCATATTTTTGCAAAGGATATTAATGATACAGCTATAAATAATTTAGAAAAATATGGTTTTAAGAACTTAGATGAATATTATGATTTTATATATATCTATGGTAATAGAACATTTTTGGAAAAAAGATTCAATGCATCTATTGGTAATGACGATATACTTAATAAAGCATCTTATTATAAAAATTTTTGTGAAAATAATACCGATAAAACAGAAATAAAAGATATTTGTAAATTAGGAAAAGAATTAAATGAAATAGCTCAATATTCAAATAGTCAACCAAACCCAGCCTTCAAGTATTATCTAGAAATAAGAGATTTAGAAATAAAAATATTTGCTTATAAGAGATTTCCACCTATTTAAATAAATTTCTATAGAGTGTCTTTTACCTTCTTTTACTTACTTTTATTACTTTTGAACTTTTTAAAAAGATTTTATTATTTTAAAATGAATATTATTGAATTTTATTGTTATTTTAAGGAGGGATATATCAATTGTTAGAACATTTAAAAAAAGTTGACCCAGAAGTTTTTGAAGCGATAGGAAAAGAGTTCAAAAGACAGGAAGAACATTTAGAGATGATAGCTTCTGAAAACTATACATCTTACGCAGTTATGGAAGCTCAAGGCTCTGTTTTAACAAATAAATATGCAGAAGGTTTACCACACAAAAGATATTACGGTGGATGTGAGTATGTAGATATAGTTGAAGATTTAGCTAGAGAGAGAGTTAAGAAGTTATATGGAGCAGAACATGCAAATGTTCAACCACATTCAGGTTCACAGGCAAATCAAGCTGTAATGTTTTCACAGTTAAAAGCTGGAGACACAATTTTAGGTATGAGATTAGACCACGGAGGACATTTAACACACGGTGCAAAAGTTAATTTATCAGGAGTTGTATTTAATTCTGTTCAGTATGGAGTAAATCCGGAAACAGAACTTATAGATTACGATGAAGTTTACAGATTAGCAAAAGAGCACAAACCTAAATTAATAATTGCAGGGGCGTCTGCTTACTCAAGAATTATAGATTGGGCTAAATTTAAGGAAATAGCTGATGAAGTGGGAGCTTTATTAATGGTTGATATGGCTCACTATGCAGGATTAATAGCTGGTGGTTCTTATCCTTCTCCAGTGCCTTATGCAGATTTTACAACATCAACAACACACAAAACATTAAGAGGACCAAGAGGTGGATTTATCTTAACTAAAAAAGAGTATGCAAAGGATATAGACAAGTGGGTATTCCCTAGACTTCAAGGTGGTCCATTAATGCATGTTATAGCAGGTAAGGCAGTAGCCTTTAAAGAAGCAATGACAGAGGAATTTAAAAAGTATGCGGAACAAACTGTAAAAAATGCTAAAGTTTTAGCTGAAGAGTTAAAAGCAGAAGGATTAAGAATTGTTTCCGGTGGAACAGATAGTCATATAGTTTTAGTTGATTTAAGACCTTTAAATGTTAAAGGAAATCAAGCAGAGGAAGCTTTAGGAAAGGCAAATATTACTGTTAATAAAAATGCTATACCTTTTGACCCTGAAAAACCGATGGTAACATCAGGTATAAGACTTGGAACAGCAGCTTTAACAACTAGAGGAATGAATGAAGATGATATGAGAAGAATAGCAAAGAATATAGTTAAAGTTCTTAAAAATCTTGATAATGAAAAGGTTATACAGGAAGTTAAAGAGGATGTTTTATCCCTATGTTCTAAATACCCTCTATATCCTGAGTGGACAAAGGATTATTTAGAATAATTTTCATAATATATGTTAATAGTAGTAGTATATTTCCTTATTGCCTTTTCCTCTTTTTATATTCTTTCAATGGTAGAAGACAGTTATTTCTTTCAAAAATATGTTGATAAACTCACCAAAGATGAAGAGGTTATAAATCTATCTCAGGAAGTTATAAAATTAGTAAAAAAAAGTTTAGAGAAGGATAATCCAAAGATAGATTATCTAAATGAAAGTTGGGCTAAACCGATAACTATCCCAATACCTGATGGAACTGTAGATATTACAATCGTTGACCAAGAGAGATACTTAAACCCAAATTCACTTGTTTCAAATGACAAAATAAATCAGAAGTATCTAAAGATATTCCAAAGACTTTACTCAATGTTAGAGATAGATGAGTTTTTAATTTACAACATTGTTGATTGGATAGATAAAAACAGTGTTTCTGATGGTGGAGAGGAGTATTATGAGGAGTATAAAGTTAAGAACAACTATTTAGACAGTGTTGAGGAAATTTTATTAATAGCAGGTTATACTCCAGATATACTATACGGTAGTAATGACAGAACAACTGACAAACCGCCATTAAAGGAGTTTTTAACAGTTTACTCAAATGGAAAGATAAATATAAATACTGCTCCTAAATTTGTATTAATGGCTTTAGGATTTGATAACTATGAAGTTGGCAGAATTTTAGAGGAAAGGGAAAAAAAGCCTTTCCTATCTGTTGATGATTTTATTAAAAGAGCAGATATACCGAATAGAAAAATAAAAAATTTAGATGGAATATTAGATGTTAAAAGTGAAAACTTTTTAGTTTTTGCTGATATAAATATTAACGATAAGAAATATAAACTTATCTTTCTATTAAGAAGAAATGGAAAAAAGTTTGACATAATTTGGAGAAAGTTATATTAGTTAAAAGTGTATTGTAATCTTTTAATTTTTGTAATACTTTTACTTAGAAATAATTTCACAGAGGGAAATAAATTATGCCTATCATAACTTTAAGAATAGATGAAGATTTATTAAATGAGATAGAAAAAATCGCAAAAGAGACAGGAAGAAAAAGAAGTGAAGTAATCAGAGATATACTTCAAAGGCAATTAAAACGGAAAAAAAGCATAAAAGAATATATAAAATTAATGAAAAGTGGGAAAAAAACAGGAAATCTTACTTTAGAAGACGTTGAAAAATGGTTTGAAGATACAAAACCAGAATTTGAAAGTTGGGAAAAAGCTATAGAATACAGTAGAAAAAGGATAAGATAGATGAAAAAAGTTTTTATAGAGAGAGTCTTTTTATTTGTGTAAATTTACGATACAAAGCAGTTTAGATACATTTTTACACAGTTTTATTTACACTGTCAAAAAAAAAGAAGAAAAAGAAAAACTAATAGTTGAATTTATATAAGCACTTTTTATAGTATTATATAAAATACTTTTTAGAGGTTTAAAGAGATGATTATTACAGCTAACGAATTAAAAACAAGAGGAGTTTCATTCTTAGAAAAAATATTAAAAAAGTATAAAGAAGCTTATATATCTGTCAGAGGAAAACCAAAATTTGTAATTTTAACAATTGATGAATATGAAAAATTAAAAGAGGCTGAATTGGAAAAAATTATAAGGGAAGCGGAAGAAGATTATAAAGCTGGTAGAGTTATAAGAGAAACTGCAGAAGAACATTTTAAAAGGTTGGGAATATAATCTATGTATCAATTGGTATTTACAGAAACTTATTTAAAAAGAGAAAAAGAGTTTTTAAAAAAACACAAGGAGTTAATTTCAAGATATAAGAAAGTTTTAAAACTTTTAGAAATAAATCCCTATCATCCTTCTTTAAGACTTCATAAATTGAAAGGCAAATTTAAGGATAAATATTCTGTTTCTATAACAATGAATTACAGAATTATTATTTCATTTGCCATTGTAGAAAATGAAATTGTATTAATAGACATAGGTTCACATGATGAAGTATATAGATAAAATTTCTTTAATATCAACAGTTCCATAATTTGCAAATTCGTGTTAATTACATAATGCTTATTTATCTTTAATTTTATAAAATAAAACTGCTTTTAAATTTTGTTAATATTTTATTTATTAAATTATTATTTGTGTTGGTATAAATGTGATAATTAAAGGTGTAGATACAGAGCTTAATAGGTCTCTTGTTGGAGATATTAATCCTATAAAAAAAGATATAAAAATTGATAAAAATATTACAAATAAAAAAGTAGCATTAGAAATATACTCTATACCCTCATCAAAACTTACCTTTAGAAAGTATAGTTTCCCAATAAAAAAAACTGATTATTTAGAAAAAACTTTAAAAACTCAGCTAGAGCTTGATTTACCAATCAATCTTAAAGAGATAGAGTATAGATATATAACAAAGCAAAGTGAAAATAAATTAGATATTTTTTGTGTTATAACAAAAAAAGATGAGATAAAAAACTTTCCTGAAAACTCGGTTGTTGATACTGAAATATTCTCTTTAATAAGAGTTGCTAAATTTAACGGTATTACAGAGGGAATTATATACCATTTTACAAACAGTTATATTTTAAAGCTCAGATTTAATGACAGTTTCCCTGAAGAGGTAAGAGTTATAGACAGTGTTAGTAGTATAGAAGAAGATGCTTATATATCTGGAAATATAAAAGGATATAGCTTTAACAACAAAGTTTTAAACAATCCAACAGGTGAGCCATTTAATAACGTTGCATTTGGTCTATTAATAAAGCCTCTCTATGATATAGGTGTAGATTTTCTTAAAAAGAATGATACAGATTTTATTAAAAGTAATATAAAGGCTTTAACATACTTAACTTTAAGTTTGATTATTTTGAATTTAGTATTTTTTATAAATCTTCAGATAAAGAATTATGAATTAAAAAAGATAAAAAATAAACAGAAGGAGATTTTTTATAAATACTGGAAAAAATCTGGAAGGATATACTCTCCCCTTTTACAGGCAAAGGGAATACTCAAAAATCTAAAGACTAAAGGAAGGAGTAAGTTAGATGGAATATATATATTAGAGCAGATAGGAAAATCGGTTAAATCTTCAGGTGTTGAAAGTATAAAAAAGGTTCATATTTCCTCAAATAGAGTTTTGATGGAGGGAATAGCTACAAATGAAATTCAGTTCAAGGAGTTTAAAAGGGTATTAGCTAGAAATTTCTCTATAGAAAACGAAGAAACCTATCTACAGCAGTCAGGAAAATTAAAATTTAAAATTGAGGCCAAGTATGAATAAATTAATCTTATTTTTCAACTCTTTAGATAGGAGAGAAAGATTAATTCTACTGATAGGTTTGTATTCTTTAGTTATTATTATTGGAGTGTTCGGTTTACTTCTACCTATACTAGATAAAAAAAAGGAAGTGGAAAAAAGAATTAATAAAGAGTTCCAAAACTATTATGAACTTGTAAAACTTACAGAGAAATATTTGTCTTTTAAGAGACAGTTTTTACCAACAGAAAAGTTGAGTTTAGATTTTATATCTAAAATTTCTAAAAAAGCTAATTTGAAGCCCTATTCACTAAAAAAGATAGATGAAGGTAAATTTGAAATCCTATTTGAAAATACTTCAGGTAATCAATTTACTAGATTTTTAAAATTATTAAATGAAAATAATCTTTCTGTTGAGGAGATAGATATATACATAGAAAAGGGAAATATAAAAAGGGGAAAAATTATTATTTCAAATAGTCAACTATAGAGAGGTTTCCTTAAGTAAATAGTATGCAATTGTTAGATAAACTAGAATTGCAAAAATATCATTTATAGTTAATACCAAAGGACTTGAGAAGTATGTAGGCTCTTTCTTTATTTTATAAGCTATAAATGGTAAAAGTCCCCCAAATATTGCAGCAAGAAGCATATTTATAAACAGAGCTAAACCTATTATAAAAGATAATAGGTGATGTGGATATATAAAGTAGGCAAATAGTGAAACAAAAGCAGATGTTAAAAATGCAAATATAAACGCTACCTTTACCTCCCTAAATAGGAAGTTTATAAAATCTTTAAAATTTTCCTTTAATCTTCCTGTAAGTATTCCTCTAGTCAAAATTAGAGATGCCTGTGAACTTATATTTCCTGTCATAGCGGCAAGTAGAGGTATAAAGGACAATATAATTATAAAATCCTTCACTAATATTAATTCTCTGTTTTCCTCATTAAAGAAATCTATATTAAAGAAGATTTTTGAGAATGTTATTATTATAAAAGAAGCTATAAGCTCAAAGAGTATAGAAAAGATTAACCATTTTGAACGGAGCTTTACGATTTTAAAAACCTGATTAGAGTAAAACAGTTCCTCCTCTCTAGAACCTGCCAGTTTAAATATACTTTCAGATGTTTTTTCAACTAAGGTATCTAAAATATCATCTATATATATAACTCCTATTAGAATTCCCTCTCCATGTTTAACTACAGGTAAAATAAATAAATCATATCTTTGGAAAATCTCTATAGCTTCCTCTTTAGTGGAAATATCAGATATAACTATCACATTACTATTAGCTATATCCTTAATAATTGCATTTGGGGGAGCAGTTAAAAGCTCCTTCACAGAAACAACACCTACTATATGTTTTTTCTCATCAACCACATAAATGTATATTATTTCCATATCATCTGGGGAAGTTTTTACTATATTTAAAGCATCCTCAACAGTTTTCTCCTCTTGAACTGCTATATAGTCCTCACTTATTAAAGGGGCTATATTATCCTCACCGTAGGATATTATCTTCTCTAACTCTTTTCTGTCCTCTTCTTCTAGTCTGTTTAAAAGCTCTATCTGTAAATTTTTAGGTAATTTATCTATTATTCTGGATAACTCACCTGTAGATAGGTTTAGAAGTATAAGTAATGCCTGAGAAATCTTTAAGTTCCTCAATATCTCAATCTGTATGTCCTCATCCAAATCATAAAATATATCCATAGCCTTATTTAGATTTACATCTATAAGAATTTTAAAGAGCTCTATTCTCTCACTATGGGATAGTGTCCTAAAGACAACGAATAAATCACCTGCGTGAACTCTCTCTAAAATTCTCTCTAAAGCTTCCCTATTTTTCTTTTCAAGAAGTTTAGATAAAATTTCTTTTAAGATTTTAGAGTTAGGTGTCAAAATAAAAACTCCATTCAATTAATTAGTAAATTAAAGAATATTATACAGATTGATTTTTATTTTCTTATTTCAAGTTTCTAAATTAATTTTGAATATAATAGAAATCCTAATTTCCCAAATAAATACCATTTTACTAAAGTTATTTTGTTAATATACAATAATTTAATAAAAATCATATGGAGGAAGTTTAGTTGTATAAAGTCCTTATAACTGACCATATTTCAGATGTTGGAATAAATATACTAAATAGTGATGAAAATATAGAGGTTGATTATCAACCGGAAATAAAATGGGAGGAACTTTTAGAAATAATAAAAGATTATGACGCTATAATCACAAGAAGTAGAACACCAGTAAATAAAGAACTTTTAGATAAAGCTGAAAAACTGAAAGTAGTTGGTAGAGCTGGAGTTGGAGTTGATAATGTAGATTTGGAAGAGGCATCTAGAAGGGGAATTCTTGTTGTAAATGCTCCCGGTGCAAACACAATAGCGGCGGCAGAACTTACTATGTCCCATATGTATACAATCCTTAGAAAATTACATTTAGCCCATGAAGATATGTTAAAGGGAAACTGGAACAGAAAAAAATTTATGGGAGAGGAGTTAGACGGTAAAACTGTTGGAATAGTTGGACTTGGAAATGTAGGTTCACAGGTTGCGATAAGATGTAAAGCTTCCGGTGCTGAAGTTATAGCATACGACCCATACATCCCAAGAGAAAAGGGAGATAGACTTGGTGTTGAGTTAGTAGATACATTGGAAGAGCTAATTAAAAGGTCAGACATTATCACTTTACACTGTCCACTAACAGAGGAAACTAAAGGAATGATTGGTGCTAAAGAGTTTGAGATGATGAAAGATGGAGTTTATTTCGTTAACTGTGCCAGAGGCGGTATAGTTGATGAAGATGCTATGTATGAGTATATGAAAAAGGGAAAATTTGCAGGTATTGGTTTAGATGTCTTTGGGAAAGAGCCTCCTGACGATAGAATAAGAAGAATTTTTGAGTTCCCAAATATAAGTCTGTCTCCACATATAGGAGCTAACACTTACGAGTCCCAGGACAAAGTTGCAAAGAAGATAGCAGAACAGGTTTTAGCTGCTCTAAAAGGTGAGTTTGTAGAGGCGGCAGTTAATGCTCCATTTACAATCACAGAAGGATTTAAAAATATTTACGCTTACTTAGAGCTCTCTGAAAAGTTAGGAACATTCCTATCCCAGTATGCAGGAGGAAACTTTAAAGAGATAACCGTAGAGGTTAGAGGTTCAATATCTGAACATATTAAACCTATAGTTGCATACTTTTTAAAAGGATTTCTATCTCCAATTTTAGATAGACCTGTTAATATTATAAATGCTCCATTTTTAGCGAAGGAGAGAGGAATAGAGATTGTAGAAACTATCAGAGAGGAAGGGTTAAACTTTAAAGAGTTTATAAAGATTACTGCAAAGGGAAATGGTAAACAGTATGTTGTTGGTGGAACTGCATTTTACGGAGAAATACCTAAGATAATGCTTATAGATAACTACTGGATAGATATTGACCCTAAAGGTGTTATCCTAATGTTAAAGAATAGAGATGTTCCCGGTGTTATAGCAAAATTAGGAAATATATTAGCTAAAAATAGTATAAATATAGCAGGTTTCAGATTAGGAAGAATAAGAAAGGGAGATATTGCTTTAGGAGCTTTACAGTTAGACGATAGAGTAAATGAGGATATAATAAAGGATATTCTAAATATTCCTGAGATACTGGAAGCTAAAGAGATTATTTTATAAATCATTTCATTTTTTTCCTTTTTTCTTTAAATTTTACTGAATATACTAATTTTGGAGGGCATACAATAAATGGCAAAAGTAAAATGTTTGAAATGCAAAGAGTGTGGTAGGGAGTATCCGATAGAACCTATACATGTGTGTGAGTTCTGTTTTGGGCCTTTAGAGATTGAATATGATTATGATTACATAAAGAAAAATATTTCAAGGGAAAAAATAGAAAAAGGTGATGCTAGTCTGTGGAGATATATAGATTTATTACCTGTAGATAATCCAACTGTCGGTTTAACATCAGGTTTTACACCGTTAAAGAAGGCAGAAAATTTAGGTAAACTGTTAGGTCTAAAGAATTTATATATAAAAGATGACAGTGTGAACCACCCGACACTTTCATTTAAAGACAGAGTTGTGGCTGTAGCTCTATCTAAAGCTAAAGAATTTGGATTTGATACTGCCGCTTGTGCTTCAACAGGAAACTTAGCTAACTCTGTTTCTGCAAATGCCGCTTCATCAGATATGAAATGTTATGTTTTTATTCCTGCAAATTTAGAAACAAACAAAATCATAGGTTCTTTGGTATTCAATCCAACTGTTGTTGCTGTTGAAGGGAACTATGACGATGTAAATAGACTTTCATCTGAAATTGCAAATGAGTTCGGTTGGGCTTTCGTTAATATAAATGTTAGACCTTTTTACTCTGAAGGCTCAAAAACTTTAGCTTTTGAGGTAGCTGAACAGTTAGGTTGGAAAGCACCAGATGCGGTAGTTGCTCCTTTAGCTTCAGGCTCTCTATACACTAAAATATGGAAAGGGTTTAATGAGCTAAAGACAGTTGATTTAATAAACGACAATCCTCCTAGAATGTATGGAGCACAGGCAGAAGGTTGTAGTCCAATATATAAAGCTTACAAGGAAGGTAGAGACTGGATTATTCCTGAAAAACCAAACACAATAGCTAAATCTATAGCTATAGGAAATCCAGCTGATGGACCTTATGCTGTAAAAGTTGCAAAGGAAAGTAATGGAGTTATAGAGATAGCTACAGATGAAGAGATTTTAGAGGGAATTAAACTTTTAGCTAAAACGGAGGGTATATTTACCGAAACTGCAGGTGGAACAACTATAGCGGTTTTAAAGAAACTTGTAGAACAGAATGTATTTGACCCAGATGAAACAGTTGTAGTATATATTACCGGTAATGGTTATAAAACTATGGAAGTTTTAGAAGGTCAATTACAAAAACCAATCCATATAAAACCATCACTTAAAGAGTTTAAAGAAAAAGTTATAAATCAACCTGTAAAAAAATAAATTTAAGGAGGTATATAAATAATGGCTATTACTGTTAGAATACCAACTGCTTTAAGAAGACTTACTCAAGGACAGGGGGAAATACAGATAGAAGCATCTTCAATAAGTGAGTTAATAGAAAAGTTAGAGGAAGAGTTTCCGGGAATAAAGGAAAGATTAGTTGAGCCTAACGGAGAAATAAGAAAGTTTGTTAACTTCTTTGTAAATGACGAAGATATAAGATTTTTAAATGGAAAGGATACTGAATTAAAAGATGGAGATGTTGTATCTATAATACCTGCTATAGCTGGAGGCTCTTTCTAAAGGGCTTTCAGCACCACTTAAAACAATGATAAAAAAAATCAAAGCTTACGCAGATTTAATAAAACTTTCCCATACAATCTTTGCATTGCCATTTGCTTTATCTGCAGTTCTAATAGTAGAAAGAGGTTTGCCGTCTTTAGATAAACTTATCTGGATTTTAGTTGCAGTTATATCAGGAAGAACTGCAGGAATGGCATTTAACAGATTTTTTGATTTACCTTTTGATAAATTAAACCCAAGAACTAAAAACTGGGCATCTGTAAAAGGTTTAGTGAAACCTTTTGAAATACTAATATTAGCGATAGTATCTTCATTAATTCTTATATTTTCAGCATATCAATTAAACAAACTTGCCTTTTATCTATCACCTGTAGCTTTAATTTTACTTATCCTATATCCGTTAGGAAAGAGATTTACTAACTTCGTCCATCTTTTATTAGGAGCTGTTTACTTTATAATACCTATAGCTGTTGAGGTTGCATTAAAAGGGGAAATTTCTCCATCTACAGTATTTTTAGGTTTAGGAATGGCTTTCTGGGTAGCTGGATTTGATATATTTTACGCTTTACAGGATATTGGATTTGACAGAAAAGTTGGTTTACACTCTATACCTGCAAAGTTCGGTATAAGGAAGGCAATTTTATTTGCAAGGATATTTCACACACTAACATTTATATTTTTGGTTTTAACAGGAATTTATGGAAATCTAGGAATTATCTACTATATAGGATTAATCATATTAACGGTATTCTTAATATATGAACATAATTTAATAAAAGAAAATGATTTATCAAAAATTAATAAGGCATTTTTTACAGTTAACGGTTTTATAAGTATCCTGTATATGATTTTCGTAGCTTTAGATATTTTTATAAAAATTTAAAGAGATAATAGAAGGATGTATGAGAGAGACACAATTGTAGCAAACGCTACTCCACTTATACCATCGGCGGTGGGAATAGTCAGAATTAGTGGAGATAAAGCTCTAGACATAGGGAAAAAAATATTTACATTTCCTAAGAATAGAGAGATAAAGCCTAGGTATGCTTACTTTGGAAAGATTACTGATTTAAATGGTGAAGTTATAGATGAAGGACTACTTATATACTTTAAAGCTCCCCACAGTTTTACAGGAGAAGATGTTGTAGAGATATATCCACACGGTAGTGTCCCAGTTATAAGGAAGATAATATCAGAGTGTATAAATCTAGGTTGTAGGCTTGCAGAACCGGGGGAGTTTACAAAGAGAGCTTTTTTAAATGGAAAGATAGACTTAACACAGGCTGAAGCTATAGCCGAATTAATAAACGCAAAAACTGAAAAAGCCTCTAAAGTTGCAGTTAATATTTTAGAGGGAAAGTTATCTAAAAAAGTAAACAGATTAAAGGAAAAACTTTTAGAGTTAATCTCATATATAGAAGCTGAATTGAACTTTCCTGAGGATGTTGAACCTATCCCAGATGATTTAATAAAGCAAAATCTGAAAGAAGTTTTAGAAAACATAGATGAGTTATTAAAAACTTATAAAAAAGGTGAATTACTGAGGGAAGGTATAAAGTTAGCTATCGTTGGAAGACCAAATGTCGGAAAGTCTTCACTCTTTAATGCTTTAGTTGGTTATGAGAGAGCTATAGTATCAGAGTTTAAAGGAACTACCAGAGATTTTATAGAGGAAACAGTTTCTATAGGGGGAATTCCTGTCAGATTACTTGATACTGCAGGTATTAGGGAAACTGAGGATAAAGTAGAAAAAATAGGTATAGAGAAGGCTAAAGAGAAGATAAGGGAAGCTGATATTATTCTATTCGTTTTTGATACCTCTGAAGGTTTAACTGATGAAGACTTAAAAATCTATGATGAAGTGAAAGATAAAAATCCTATAGTTGTTGGAAATAAGATAGATTTATTAAAGAATAATAAAAAACTTGATATTTTTAAGAAAAAGTATTATTTTAAGAATATCATTTTTGTCAGTAGTAAAACCAATCTAAATCTAAATCTGTTAGAAGAGGAAATTTTCAAAAGATTAGGTTTACTTGAAGAACAGGATAGGGAGGTTTATATAAACTTAAGACATTACAATCTCTTAAAAAGCTCTAAAGAAAAATTAGAGTATATACTGGAAAATTTGGAAGAGGTGATAAAACATAAAGAGTTGCTTATGCTTGATATAAGAGAGGCTCAAAACTATCTGGAAGAAATAGTAGGATTAATAACAACAGAGGATATTCTTGGAAATATATTTCAAAATTTCTGTATTGGAAAATAATTTTTTTTTATAAAAAATGTATATAGGAGGCGTATTTCCATTATGGCTACAGAAAAAATTGTAGAAAGTAATACAAATGTAAAAGAAAATCAAACTGAAAACTGTAAAGAAGAAACTAAAACTCAAACGGAAAAATATCAAACAGTTTCAGCTAAACATTCTAAAGATAACATCACATTAGATAAACTTAAAAAGTTAACACTTTCAGAACTTCAACAGTTAGGAAAGAAAATCGGATTACAGAGAACAACTGGATTAAAGAAACAGGAGCTAATCACAAGAATATTAGAGAAGAAGGCAACTGATGAAGGTTTAGACTTTATCAAGGGAGTTTTAGAGGTCTTACCTGAAGGTGGTTATGGATTTATAAGGTCTTTAGAAAATAACTATGCACCACACTCAACTGATATTTATGTTTCTCCAGCTCAAATAAAGAAGTTTGGGTTAAGAACTGGAGATTATATTATCGGTATCGCTAGACCACCTAGAGAAAATGAGAAGTATAGAGCTTTAGTAAAGATAGAGGCGGTAAATACTGTTGAGCCGGAAAACTCAAGAAGAAGACCTATATTTGACAAACTTATACCTTTTCACCCAACAGAGAGATTTGATTTAGAGTATGACCCTTCAGATTTATCAACAAGGGTTGTAAGTCTAATCTCTCCTATCGGAAAAGGACAGAGGGGACTTATCGTAGCACCACCTAAAGCTGGTAAAACTGTTTTAATTCAGAGATTAGCTAAGGCAATAATAAAAAATCATCCAGAGGTTCATCTGATAATTCTTCTCATAGATGAGAGACCTGAAGAAGTAACCGAAATGAGAAGAATTGTTGGAGAAGGGGCTGAAGTGGTAGCTTCAACCTTTGATGAACCACCTGAGAGACATATGCATGTGGCAGAGCTTATAGTTGAAAGGGCTAAAAGACTTGTTGAGTTAGGGCAGGATGTAGTTATCCTTTTAGATAGTATAACTAGATTATCAAGAGCTTCTAACTCTATCACTCCTCCAACGGGAAGGGTTTTATCAGGAGGATTGGAAGCTACCGCTTTACATAGACCTAAAAAATTCTTTGGGGCGGCAAGGAATATAGAAGATGGAGGAAGCTTAACTATAATCGCAACTGCATTAGTTGAAACAGGTTCTAGAATGGATGATGTTATATTTGAAGAGTTTAAAGGGACAGGTAATATGGAGCTTTACTTAGATAGAAGATTAATGGAAAGAAGGGTATTCCCTGCTATAAATATAGCTAAATCTGGAACAAGAAAGGAAGAGCTATTACTTGAAGATTGGGAGCTTCAAAGATTATGGATATTAAGGAAGTTTTTATCAACAATGGATGAAGTGGAAGCTATGGAATTTTTACTCAGTAAGTTATCTAAGTTTAAATCAAACAGAGAATTTTTACTTTCAATGAACAGTTAGAGGAATAACTCATGATTATAGCTATCGATGGACCTTTAGGTGTTGGAAAAAGTTCAGTCGCTAAGGAAGTGGCAAAAAGATTAGGTTTTACATATATAGATACAGGGGCAATGTATAGGGCTTTTGCCCTTAAAACTATTGATAGAGGAATAGACAAAGAGGATATAAAATCTATTATTAATCTTTTAAAAAACACAGATATAAAACTAAGTTATAAAAATGGAGAGCTACAAGTTTACTTAGACGGAATAGAGATTACAGATAAAATAAGAGATGAGAAGGTATCTCAAAGGGCTTCACAGGTAGCTTCTATAAAGGAAGTTAGGGAGTATATGGTAAGTTTACAGAGAAGGTTCGGTGAAGAGTATAAAAACATAGTCATAGAAGGTAGGGACACAGGAACAGTTATATTTCCAAATGCAGAACTGAAAATATTTTTAACTGCACCCGTCGAAGTAAGAATACAAAGAAGATATAAACAGCTTTTAGAGAAAGGCTTTAATGTAGATTATGAGAAGTTTGTTAAAGATTTTATGGAGAGAGAATTTAGAGATAACACTAGGAAAGTAAATCCATTAAGACCTGCTGAAGACAGTGTTATTGTAGATACTGGTAATATGTCATTTGAGGAAGTTGTAAATAGAATATTAAGTCTTGCTAAAGAGGTGATGTAAAAGTTATATAAGTATAATTGAAAAAACATTTTTTCTTATTTTTTAACTTCTTTATAATAGATTTATTAACAATTAAACTTAAATGAGGAAAAAAATGCCTTATATTGTTAGAGTTAAAAAGGAGTTTCAGGCTGCACACTTCCTAACAGATTACTATGGAAAACCTGAACCTCTCCACGGTCACACTTGGGAGATAGAAGTTTTTATAAGAGCTGAAAGGTTAGATAAAGGTGGGATGGGTTATGATTTTATTGAGATAGATAAATTTTTAGATGAGATTTTACCAAACTATAAATGTATGAATGATATTTATGATTTTTCTCCAAGTGCTGAAAATTTGGCAAAATACTTCTACGAGAAGGTAAAGGAAAAATATCCAACTGTTGAAAAGGTTGTGGTTTGGGAAACTAATCACTGTGGAGCAGAGTATTATGAATAGAGGTATAAACATACTAAAAGAAGTTTTTAAAGTTTTGATAAACCCTAAAAAAGGGTGGGATAATCTTTCAAATTACTGTGATAGAGAGTTTGTAGATTTAAAAGATATAGATAAATATAGGCCTATTTATATGTTAATTCCGTTATTTGCACTGATACCAGCTCTAGCCCAATTTTTAGGAATGACTGTTTTTAAAGATTTATACTTTCCAGAGGAGATGTTAAAATACGCCCAACAGGAAAATAATCAGCAGTTATTATTATATCTTGAAAGGTTGAGGGAAATAATAGATACTGGAAATATATCAAAAATATTTCTTATATCTTTGATATACTATATAGCTGAACTTTTTAGACCATTTATATTTACAGTTTTACTGTTTTTCTTAATTTCAGCCTTCGGTGGAGTTAGAAATCCATATAAAGCCTTAACAGTTGCTACTATAAGTTTAATACCAACATGGATTACCTCAATATTACTGGTTCATAACTCTGCGTTTACAGTTATGACAATATTTATAGCAACATTCTACACCCTTTATATTACTTTTAATGCCTCTGAAAGATTTTTATGTATACCTAACGATAACTCAAAAACTTTCCAATTTATAATTGTATTTGCAATACTTTATTTGATAATAAACTCAATATTTGGAATTTTCATACAGAACATTTTTATTACAAAAGTAATATTTAGTTAGATTTAAATGAGTGTAAGTATGAGGTTTTTTATGGATAGGAAAAAGGAAATTTTAGAGATACTTAAAGAAAAGGAAAAGATTTCTGTAAAAGAGTTAAGTAAGATATTTAAAGTTTCTGAAATGACAATATATAGGGATGTTAGAGAGTTAGAGAAAGAAAAAAAAGTTAAGAGAAAGTATGGTTTAATAATTCTAAATAAAGAGGAAAAAACAAAAAATGTTTTAATAAAACAGTGTCCTATCTGTGAAAAGCCTATTACAAGACCTAGACCATACAGAATTATTTTAGAAAATTCTGAAACAGTAGAAGCCTGCTGTGAACACTGTGGTTTACTTTTACATCAGAAGTATGAAAACCAAAAGGTAAGTGCTATAACGTATGATTTTATTACAGATAGCCCAATAACTGCCTTTGATGCTTACTTTGTAGTTGGAAGTGAAGCAATTCCATGCTGTAGTCCCAGTGTAATACCATTTGCAAGTAGGGAAACTGCTCTAAAGTTTAAAAAAGGTTTTGGTGGTGAGGTTTTAAACTTTGTTGATACATACAATAAGTTAACCCAAAAAATTCAGATAAATTTAAAGATATGTTGTGAAGAGGATAATAGTAAAAATTTTATAAAAATTTCAGAAATTAAAAATAAAAGTAAATAAATATTTGAGAAATTGTATGATAAGATTAAAAATAAAATTCTAAATTTTAGGATAAGTGATGAAAAAGGCTTGGTTAATTCTTGTTGGTTTGGTTCTGATAGTATCAAGCTGTTCTAAATCAGAATATTTTGTAGATAAAAAAGTTTACTATCGTGGAATAGAGCTTTATAAAAAGGGAGAGTATGACGACGCTAAAGATTACTTAAAAGAGGCTATATACAAGGCCAAAGGATTAACAACAGAAGAGTTAATGTATGCAAGATACTACTTAGCTAATATATACTACAAGGATGAAAACTATGTAGACGCTATAGTTGAGTTTGAGGAGTTTTTATCACTATTTCCTACATCTCCACTTGTTCCAGAGGTTCTTTATAAACTTGCAGATAGTTATCTAAAGGTCTCTCCAGACCCTGACAGAGATTTAACATATTCAAAGAAAGCTTTAGAAAAGGCTGAGGAGCTAGTCTCTAAATATCTAAACTCTAAATATACAGAAAAGGCTAAAGAAATCATAAAAAAAGTTAAAGAAATAGAGATAAAACATTACGAAAATATAGCTTATCTATACAACAGACTTGGAAAGTATTACTCTTCCGCAAGATATTATCAATATATATTAGATGAGTATAGCAATTATGTTGATAAAGACAGAATAAAACTTCTGAAAGCTAAAAATTTATTAAAAGTTAAATATCAGTATGAAGATGAGATAAAAGAAATAAATGAGAAGATAAAAGAAATAGATAGAAAAATTAGAGAGGCTAAAAATCCAGAGGAAAAGAAAGTTTTACAGAATAGGAAAAAATTATATAAAAAACATCTAGATAAGCTGTTAAACAGAATTAGGGAAGGAAAAAGGGAGGCTATTCAGATACTTAATGAGTTATCTGAAAATTCAAAGTATAAATATGAAGCAAAAAATCTATTAAGGGAGGTGAAA
>QNZC01000069.1 GCA_003978565.1 Persephonella sp.
TTTATTTGATACTGCTGATATAAAGTTGTTTACTCCAATATCTATTGATATAAATTTGTCTTTATCTAACTGATTGTTTTCTAATGATTGCTCGTAAGTTAGCATTACATCTATATATCCTTCCTCTCTCCAGATTAGTTTTAAGTGATTTGTGTTTATTCCTTCTGGGATTTTTATTCTTATTGCTCCAAAGGATTTTCCTATTCTGACTACTATATGGTTTGATTTTCTTTTTCCTTTTAAATTCCTTTTATCTACAATCATATTTGGATTTGTTTCTATTGTGTAATAATGTAGTTTTGATAGTTTTCTTGGTAGTGGTAGGCTTGCTTTTTCTCCTTTTTTCCATTTTTCTACTATAGATTTAAACTCTCTTACTAACATATTAACAAGCATTTTTGATGTATCTGAACCGATACTTTTTTGCCATAGGTCTGTTAATTGGTTTTGAATTTCTCTTATTTTTTCATTTTCAAATGGTAGTTTTTCTTTTCCTTTTATGTATTTTTCTAGAAAGTTAACAGATAGAAATGGTTTTATGTCTTTTGTATGTTTAAAGTATTCTAAAGCAGTTATGTAGATTAGATTTTTAAAATGCTGAAATGTTTTAGAGGCTTTTTGTAGTTTATTAACTGCTGATTTTTTACTTATTTGAATGCTTAAGGTTAATGTTATTCTATCCAATCTTTAACCTTTTTTTCTATTAATTATTGCCTTATATTTTTTATTGTTTTATAACTAATTAAAGGGAATTTTATTGGTAGTGTCAAGGAGATAAATTTGCCTAGAACGGCTAAAAAGGAGAGAAAAAAATTAGAAATAATAAAAACAGCCTGTAAACTTTTTGCGGAGCAAGGGTATTACAATACAACTATTCCAGATATAGCAGATGCTTTAAATATGAGTGTAGGGAATTTGTATAACTACTTTAACAGTAAAGAAGAATTAGCAAAATATATAATGCAGTATTCATCTAAACTTCTGGGAGAAGAAATAAAAAAAATAAATGAGATAGACATTTCTACAAGAGAAAAAGTATTTCTATTAGTTAAAAGATTTATAGAGATAGCAGAAGAAAATCCAGAGCTCATTGATTACTTTTTAAGGGTATTTCTATCAAATAGGGAAGTATTTTCTGAAGGTTGTGAAGGTTTCCTATGTGTTCAGGAAGTTGTAACAGAAATAATGTTATTTTTAGAGGAAGGAGTAAGAAAGGGAGATTTAAGAAATCAGGATTTATTTGTTGCCTTCGTTAGTATAATGGGTCCTCTCGGCGGTATTGTATTTTTAAAGGGAGAGGGAATGCTTATGAAAGAACCGATAGAGTATGCAGATGAACTTGCTGAAAATATATGGAGAGCTTTAAAATCAGATTAGCTATGAAAAATCTTTTATGGATACAAGGCTTATCCTGTAATGGAAATACTCAATCAATATTGAATGCAGAAAATCCACAGATTTACGAGCTTTTTTCTAAAATAAATCTTTTGTATCACCCTTCCTTATCAGTTGAAAACAATGTTCTTGATATAGTTGAAGATATATATAGAGACAGGCTAAGTTTAGACTTTTTGGTTGTAGAAGGTGCTATTACAAACAATAAAAATTTTCATAAAATTGGTGATTACTCAATTGGAGAGATTATAGAAAAATTAAAAAATAAGGCTAGGTATATTATAGCCATTGGGAATTGTGCAGTATTTGGGAATATCCCATCTTTATACAAAGAAAATAAAGATATAAAAGGACTTCAGTTCAAATTTAAAGAAAAAGAAGGATTTTTACCTTCAGATTTTAAAACTAGCTCTGGTTATCCAGTTATAAATATACCCGGTTGCCCCTCTCATCCTGCTTGGTTTACACAAACTATAATAACCCTTTACTATGAAAAACCTTTAATTCTTGATAAATTTAACCGTCCAAAAGAGCTTTTTATGTATCTTTCCCACGATGGATGTATAAGAAACGAGTATTTTGAATGGAAATACGAAGCAGAAGAATTCGGACATAAAGAAGGTTGCCTTTTTTACAATCTAGGTTGTAGAGGTCCCATTACCCACGCTCCATGTAATAAAATTCTATGGAATAGGGTTTCTTCAAAAACTAGAGCAGGTATGCCATGTATAGGTTGCACTGAGTATGACTTTCCTTTAAGAGAAAATTATTTTGAAACTAAGAAAAATATAGGAATACCTGAAGAAGTTCCTCTAGGAGTTTCAAAAAGAGCTTATATAACAATATCAGGAGTTGCAAAAACATTAAAAAATGAGAGAGTTTCTAAAAAGTTAGAAGAAACAGATTAAAAATATTACTATATTAAACATTTTAATTGAAGGATATAAGAATGGATACAGATATAGCCTTAAAAGTAGAAAATCTAACAGTTAAATTTGGGAAAAAGGTAGTTTTGGAGAATATAACCTTTTCAGTGAAAAAGGGAGAAATAATTGCAATTGTTGGTCCAAATGGTAGTGGAAAAACAACATTATTAAAAACGATTTTAGGTTTTATAAAAGCTACAGAGGGAAAAGTTGAGCTGTTAGGGAACTCTCCTAAAAAAGCTATAAAAAGTGGAAAAGTTGGCTATTTACCTCAAAAATCATCTATTCCTAAAGATTTTCCATTTTCAGCTTTAGATGTTGTTCTGTTAGGATTAGTAAATAAAAAGTTATCTAAAAAAGAAAAAAATGAGTTAGCTACAAAATATTTAGACTTTGTTGGAATGTTAAAGTTTAAAGATTATCCATTTACAAATCTTTCAGGTGGACAACAACAGAGAGTTTCTATTGCCAGAGTTCTAGTATCAAAACCTGAGATAATATTCCTTGATGAGCCATCTACAGGAGTTGATGTTGTAGCCCAAGAGAATTTCTATGAGTTTCTAACCAAATTAAAGGAAGAGGAAAATTTAACAGTTGTGATGGTTTCCCATGATATAGGTGTAATAGGAAAGTTCGTTGATAAAATAGCAGGATTGAATAAGTATTTACACTTCTATGGAAAACCAAACGATATATTTCAAAATAATGTGTTAACCGATATATACGGCTGTGATATTCAGTTAATAGTCCACTCTCCAGAGTGTATTTCATGTGAACATTTTCACTACGAATTAAAAAGGTAGTTTTTACTTAAATTAAATCTCTATCATGCAATCTAATTTTCAAATTCATATTTTGTCAAATTTTAGTTTATTTTTAATTTAAAATTAGTTCTTGTAAATTTTTGTATAACAATGCTTTCTATATTTTTTAGTAAAAACTTGATTGTAGTTTAGTTTCTTAATTATATTAAAAGTAGAATTAAATCTATTAGAAGGAGTTAAGGTTATGAAAAATGTAAAAATAATTGAAATGAAGGAGTTAGGGAAAGGAAAATATGTATTTTTAAGCGGTCAAATTATTCATCCTAAAGATAATCCTACGAAGTATACAATAAAATTAACTGGAAAAAATGTAGACATCTATCTAGTTGTAGGAAGAAAAGGTGTTTACATTTTAAATAGAGAATTAATGAGGGATTTAACTGAGAGGGTTTGGCTTGATTATTTGAAAAAGTATTTAAAATCTAGTAGAAGAGGAAGCAGGGCAAAGGGTGATGAGATAAAACATCCAAGTCGTATAGAAGAAGATAAATTGAGAAACTTTTTAAAAGAAAAAGGTTTTTATCCATGTGATTGTTTTTTCATAGATTTTTCAGCTGAAAAACCGAAATCAGAGGAGGAAGCAAAGAGTTATTTAAAGGAAATTGAAAAAATAATAAATAAAGCTAAAAAGACAATAGAGGTTTAAGAAGGGGTTTAAGAAGTGGTGGTGATAGATTCTAATATATGGATATATCTATTTTCCGAACAGGACAAAAGAAAACAGGCAATAGTTAAAGAAATTATCCCTTCCCTTTCTTTAAAGGGTATTGTTATATCTAACCAAATTTTTAAAGAGATTGGGAAAGTTTTATCTGTAGATGTTAAACTTCCAGTAGAGGATACTTTAAATATTCTATCTAATATACAGAAACTTACAGTTATTAAGCCCGAAACTCCATTAGATATTAGATTAGCGGTTGAAATAAGAGAAAGATTTAAGTTTCAATTTTTTGACAGTATAATTGTTGCATTTTGCTTGAATAATAAAATTGAGTTTTTAATAACTGAAGACAAATTTATTGATGAAATCTTTTATAAAAATAGGAAGTTAACATTAATAAATCCATTTGAATAAATATTAGAGAAAGATATTCTTTAATAAGAAATTGAAAGGAAAAAGAAAAAAGAGAAGGAAAAAAGAATTTAGAAAATATTTTTAACTTCAGTTTCTTCTGTTAATATTGCATCAACTTCAGTGTATTGTTTTATACCTGTTCCAGCAGGAACAATATTACCTATAATCACGTTCTCCTTGAGACCCTCTAGCTTATCTTCCTTACCTTCTACAGCCGCATCTGATAACACCCTTGTAGTCTCCTGGAATGAAGCGGCAGAAATCCAACTTCTAGTAGATAGAGAAGCTTTTGTGATACCAACTAACACAGGCTCAGCTTTAGGTGGTGTTCCTCCTTCTTCTCTAACTCTTCTGCTTTCCTCTTCAAAGTCTATCTTATCAACAATCTCATTTAATAAAAATCTGCTATCTCCTGGGTCAACTATCTTAACTTTTCTTAATATCTGTCTTATTATCACCTCAAAATGTTTGTCGTTAATATCAACTCCCTGTAATCTGTAAACCATCTGAACTTCTTTAACTAGGAATTTCGCTAACTCTTCAGGTCCCATAATCTTTAAGATGTCATGTGGGTTAGGAGTTCCATCAGTTAGAGGGTCTCCAGCTTTAACACTTTCTCCATCCTTCACTATTATGAATTTACCTTTTGGTATCTCATACTCCTTCTGTAAACCTGTTTCCCTATTGTAAACAATTATCTTAAATCCTTTAGACCTTAATCTAACTATTCCATCAAACTCTGCCTTTACAGAACCATCATCAGTTAAAGACTGTCCTTCCATTACCTGTTGACCGTTCTTAACTATCACAAATGCATCTTTCGGAACATTGTAAGTCTCTGATTGACCAGTTATAGGGTTGTAAACTATTATCTCTTCAGCATCTTCGTAAATCTTCACAGTTCCGTCTATTTCTGAAACTATAGCTTTATTCTTAGGCTCTCTAGCCTCTAATAGTTCTTCAACCCTTGGTAAACCACCAACGATGTCCCTAACCTTAGCAGTTTCTTTTGGTATTTTTGCTAATACTTCTCCAGCTTCAACTCTAAAGTCCTCTTTAGCCTCTAAATATTTATGCTGAACCTCCGTTTTTTCATCTTCTGAACAAGCAGGACAAACATCCCATTTAGTTTTTAACTTGTCTCTAGAGAACATAAGTATTGTATTAACTGGTAAATCGTAAGTGTATTCGTTTCCGTCGTCTCCCTTTATAACAATTCTTGGAGTGTGTAATACTGCATCTTTAGGTCTCATAAATGATATATCCATAATTGTTTTTCCAGTGATATGGTCAACCTCTTCCTTTAACGTAACATCTAGAATGATGTCTCTTAACTCTACCTTTCCGCTTACCTCTGCAATTATAGGTGTTGCGAATGCTTCCCACTCAGCTAAAACTGTTCCCTTCTTAACCTCTTCACCATCTTTTACATACAGTTTTGCACCGTAAGGTAGTGGATATCTTTCCTTAATTTTACCTTCTTCATCTACTATCTGAATAGCACCTTCCCTGTTTATAACTAAAATATCACCTTTCTTATTCTCTACAGTTTTTACATTTAGAAGTTTAACAATTCCGTCATGGTTAGCTGTATGTTTAGTTTGAACTTTTTGAGCTGTTGCCGCACCACCTATGTGGAAGGTTCTCATTGTTAACTGGGTTCCCGGTTCACCGATTGATTGTGCCGCAATAATTCCTACCGCTTCTCCAATATCAACAAGTTTTTTCTGTGATAAATCCCTTCCATAACATTTAGCACAAACTCCCCTTTTCTGCTCACAGGTTAACACAGACCTTATTTTTACTGTCTCTATTCCAACTTCCTCAATTCTTGAAACTTTCTCCTCGTCTATCTCTTCGTTTCTTCTTACAATCACTTCATTTGTGTATGGGTCAACTATATCCTCAGCAGCGTATCTTCCTAATATTCTACTTCTTAAAGGAACTACTATCTCTCCACCTTCTATAATTGCAGAAACTTCCAATCCTTTTGTTGTTCCACAATCATCGTTAGTTATCACTACATCTTGGGCAACATCAACAAGTCTTCTAGTTAGATAACCTGCAACTGCAGTTTTCAATGCAGTATCAGCTAAACCTTTTCTAGCTCCATATGTGGAGATAAAGTATTCTACAACTGTTAAACCTTCCCTAAAGTTAGACCTGATTGGAGTTTCAATAAAGTCCCCTGAGTGTTTTGCCATCAATCCTCTCATACCAGCAAGCTGTCTTATCTGGTTCTTATTACCTCTCGCACCTGATAGTGCCATCATGTAGATTGGATTGAATATTCCCGGATACTTTTTACCATTCTCCTCTATAAATGAGTTTTCTATCTCCTCAAACATTAATTGGGTTATCTCATTTGTTGTTTGAGACCATATATCAATTACCTTGTTGTATCTTTCACCTTTAGTAATTATTCCGTTTACATACTGTTGCCATACTTTTTCAGCTTCTTCCTCTGCCTTTTTAACAATTTCCTTTTTATTAGAAGGAACTTTTAAATCATCTACACATATTGATATACCAGCTCTTGCCGCATATTCAAAACCTAATTCTTTTAGTTTATCAAGGGTTGTTGCTGTAATCTCTATTCCAAACTGGTCATAAATTTCAGAGATTATATTAGATATTTTCTTCTTATCTAATGGTTCATTAACAAATCTGAAACCTTCAGGTAATACTTGGTTAAATATAAGTCTTCCTACAGATGTTTCTATCAGTTTTCCTGAAGTAGATTTTAAATCATTGTTGTTTTTATAGGTTTTAAAATCTAGTTCATCTTTTCTAACTTTTATTTTTGCCAGTAGGTCAACCTTTCCAAGCTCATAGGCAAGTATAGCCTCTTCCTCAGATGCGAAAACTTTTCCTTCTCCTTTAACACCTTCAACTATCTGAGTTAAATAGTAGGAACCTAAAATTATATCCTGAGAAGGCATTGTTATAGGTTTTCCATGTGCAGGAGATAGAATGTTCTGAGTAGATAACATTAAAACATAACTTTCTATCTGAGCTTCCACTGATAGAGGAACATGAACTGCCATTTGGTCTCCGTCAAAGTCTGCGTTAAATGGCGGACACACAAGTGGATGTAGTTTTATAGCTTTTCCGTCAACTAGAACAGGTTCAAATGCTTGAACTGACATTCTGTGGAGAGTTGGAGCTCTGTTTAGTAATACAGGATGTTGTTTAACTACTTCTGCCAGACATTCCCAAACTCTAGGGTCTTTTTCCTCTACCATCTTTTTAGCATTCTTTATAGAGGTAGCATAACCTTTCTCCTCTAATCTTCTATATACAAATGGTTTAAATAACTCTAAAGCCATTATTTTAGGTAATCCACACTCATGCATTTGAAGTTCTGGACCTACTACTATAACCGAACGACCTGAGTAATCAACCCTTTTTCCAAGTAGATTTTGTCTAAATCTTCCCTGTTTACCCCTTAACGAATCTGATAGAGATTTTAAAGGTTTATTATTCTGAGTAACAACTCTTCCTCTTCTTCCATTATCTATTAGAGCATCAACTGCCTCTTGAAGCATTCTTTTTTCATTTCTTATGATTATCTCAGGAGCATCAAGCTCAATTAATCTCTTTAATCTGTTATTTCTGTTTATAACTCTTCTGTATAAATCATTTAAGTCTGAAGTTGCAAATCTTCCACCATCTAAAGGTATGAGAGGTCTTAAATCTGGTGGTATTACAGGTATTACATCTAGTATCATCCATTCAGGTTTATTTCCCGATTTAATAAATGCCTCTACAAGTCTTAATCTTCTAACTAATTTCTTTAATCTCTGTTCCGCAACCTCTTTTAGTATAGTTTTTCTAACAATATCCTTTATATTTTTAAATAGAGGTATCTCTTTATTTCTTTCTCTGTATCTGTTGTATAAGAGTTCTATAGCTTTCGCTCCAGTTTCAACTGTAAAGCTATCTTCTCCATATTGAGTTTTTAGGTCTTCAATTTCTTCCTTATGTAGTAATTGTCCCTCTAAGATAGGAGCATCTTTAGGGTCTACAACAAGGTAGTAATCTTTAGTTAATACTGCATCAACCTCTTTCTCTGTAGGAATTAACTCTCCAAACCTTATTCCAGCTTCAGCTAATCTTTTAGCTATCTCTAACACTATTTTTTTATACAGTCTCTCTTGAGCTTCTTTAAACTCTCTTCCTAACTCATCATAACCTATTGCATATATCTTCATTTCTTTTCTTAACTTTTGGGCATAAGCCTCTAAATCTATTCTTGAGAGGAGCTCCTTTACCTTTTCAGCTCCCATTCCATATTCATATTTGTCTGAATGTTCATACTCATAAGCCTCTCTAAACTCCTCTTCAGATTTAACATGAAGTTTTACATACTTAGTTAAAGCTCCATCCTGTAAAGGAATAGTTGATGGGTCTTTTTCAAAAATTTCTTCTTCTTCTTCCTCTGGATGTTCTATGATAAGATAACTTTCAAAGTATATAACCCTTTCAATATCTCTAGATGTTAATCCTAAGAGATTTCCTATCTTTGATGGAGTAGATTTTAAATACCATATATGGGCAACAGGTGAAGCTAATTCTATATGTCCAAATCTTTCTCTTCTTACATCAGACCTTGTAACTTCTACTCCACATCTATCACATATAGTTCCTTCATACTTTTTCTTTTTATATTTTCCACATAAACATTCATAATCTTTTACTGGTCCAAATATCTTTGCACAGAATAAACCATCCTTTTCAGGTTTCAAAGTTCTATAGTTTAAAGTTTCAGGTTTTTTTACTTCTCCATAAGACCATTCTCTTATTTTTTCTGGTGAAGCTAATGCTAATCTTATACTTTCAAATGGCATTACACCTTTTGCTTTATTGCTTTCATTTATCAAGGCTTTAAACCTCCTATTTAGAAATAGTTAAAGAAAAGAAAAGTAAGGGGAAATAAATCCCCCTTTAGAAAATTTTATTAATTAAAAATTCCCTTTTTGTCTTTATTTTTGCTTACTAAATCGACCTTATCACAAGCTTGAGTTTTTCCTTCTTCCATCTTACACTCAACATCTAAAGCTAAAGCTTTTAGTTCTCTCACTAAAACCTTAAATGATTCAGGTATACCTATGTCATAAGAGTATTTACCTTTAATTATTGCCTCATAAACTCTCTTTCTACCTTCTATATCGTCAGATTTTACCGTTAACATCTCTTGGAGTGTGTATGCCGCTCCATGTGCCTCCAATGCCCAAACTTCCATCTCTCCAAATCTCTGACCACCGAACTGAGCCCTTCCTCCGAGAGGCTGTTGTGTAATGAGTGAGTAAGGACCTGTAGAACGGGCGTGTATTTTATCATCAACCATATGTATTAGTTTTAACATATACATATAACCAACTGTAACTTCAAACTCAAAAGGTTCTCCTGTTCTACCGTCTATAAGTTTAACCTTTCCAGTTTCTTTAATACCAACCTTGTTAAGCATAGTTTTAATATCTTCCTCTGTAGCACCTTCAAAAACAGGTGTCTTTACAGGTATTCCTATCTCTTTAAAGTCTTTTATAACTGCCTTTAATGTTTCATCATCTAAGCTTTCTAAATACTCTCTTAACTCTTTTATCTCCTCATCTCTGTATCTTTTAGCTATCTCACCAGCGGTGTCGTTAGCTATCTTGTAATACTCAACTATCTTATCTATCATGGCCTCTTTTGATGCTAACTTCTCCAGCTCCTTAGCTAACTGTTCTCCTAACTTTTTAGCCGCTAAACCTAGGTGGGTTTCTAATATCTGTCCAACGTTCATACGGGAAGGAACACCTAGAGGATTTAAAACTATATCAACTGGGGTTCCATCCTCCATAAATGGCATATCTTCCTCTGGCAGGACTATAGATACAACACCTTTATTTCCGTGTCTTCCTGCCATCTTATCTCCAACTTGTATCTTTCTCTTCTGAGCTATGTAAACCTTAACTAACTCATTAACTCCCGGTTTTAAATCTGAACCTTTTAAAACTGTAGCTTTCTGTTTTTCATAAATATTTTCCCAAAGCTCTAACTGAAGTTTAGCTTTATTAACAACTTTTTCAACCTTTTCAGCTACCTCATGATTTGACAGGAAGCCCTTAGGATTAACAACAATGAACTTTAGAACAGAGTTTACAGTATCCTCAGTTATTTTATCTCCCTTCTGGAGAATTGTTTTTCCTGCAATTTTAATATCTCTAGGAACTTCTTCACCTATTATTAACTCTTTTACAAGCTCATCTCTTCTCTTCTGTATAAATTTCTTTTTCTCTTCAAGTTTTTCATCTAATCCCTGTATCTCCTCTTCCATTAACTCTTTTATATAACTGTCCTGTCTTCTATCCGGTTTATTTCTAGCGAAAACCTGAACATCTATTACTATACCTTCAACACCTGCAGGAACTCTTAAAGATGTATCTTTAACTTCTGAAGCCTTTTCTCCAAATATAGCAAGTAATAACTTTTCCTCAGGAGTAGGTTGACTTTCTCCCTTTGGAGTAACCTTTCCAACTAGTATATCTCCCGGTTTTACATAAGCTCCAACTCTTATAATTCCGTGTTCATCTAGATTTGCTAAAGCTTTTTGAGAAACTCCAACAACATTTCTTGTTATCTCTTCAGGTCCAAGTTTTGTCTCTCTAGCTTCACACTCAAACTCCTCAATATGTATAGAAGTAAATACATCATCCTTAACAAGTCTCTCAGATATTACTATCGCGTCCTCAAAGTTATAACCTCTCCAAGGCATAAATGCCACTAACACATTCTTTCCTAGAGATAACTCTCCCTTATATGTTGAGTGTCCATCTGCTATGATTGTGCCTTTCTCTACTCTATCTCCCTTTCTAACTAACGGTCTTTGATTTATACATGTTGCCTGGTTAGAGCCTTTAAATTTAGCTAACTCGTAAACATCTAAACCTATATCTAACGGGTCATTTGGATTTATTTCATCATAATTAACAGCTATAACAATTCTATCTCCAGATACACTTTCAACAATTCCACCTCTATTAGCAACTACTGCAGAACCACTGTCCCTTGCCACTACCGTTTCCATTCCTGTCCCAACAAGTGGATACTCAGTCTTAAGTAATGGAACAGCCTGTCTCTGCATGTTAGAACCCATTAATGCCCTGTTTGCGTCGTCATGCTCAAGAAATGGTATTAAGGATGCAGATACAGATACGACCTGTTTAGGAGATACGTCCATATAATCTACTTCCTTCGGATTGACAAGTCTTATATCTCCTTTAGCTCTTGCTAGAACTCTATCAGCTAAGAAGTTCCCTTCTTCGTCAATTGGAGCATTAGCTTGAGCTATTACATACTTCTCTTCATCGTAGGCGGCTAAATACTCTATCTCATTTAAAACTTTACCGTCTTTAACCTTTCTGTAAGGAGATACTAAAAATCCAAACTCGTTAAGTTTAGCATAAACTGTCATAGATGAAATTAATCCAATGTTCTGTCCCTCTGGAGTTTCTATTGGACATACTCTACCGTAGTGTGTAGGGTGAACGTCCCTAATTTCAAACTTAGCACTGTCCCTTGTTAATCCACCAGGTCCCAATGCAGATAATCTTCTCTTATGGGTTAACTCTGCAAGAGGGTTAGCCTGATCCATAAATTGAGCTAACTGCCCACCTTTTAAAAACTCTACAACTGAGCCTGTAACGTATCTTGGATTAATAATATCTGCCACCTTAAGGTTAGGGTCATCTGTGTCTACGGTTGCAACTCTATCTTTAAATGCCTTTTGCATTCTAACAATACCAAGTCTAGCTTGGTTCTCTAATAACTCCCCGACAGGTCTAACTCTTCTGTTTCCTAAATGTGCTATATCATCAACATCTCTCTTTCCTAATCTTAATTCAAGTAAGTATTTAACTATAGCAATAATATCAGGAAGTAATATAAATCTAGCTTCATCATCTAGATACTGTTTAACTTTAATTTCTGTAAACTCAGTATTTTTAAGTTTCTCTATAACTGACTGGTCTATCTTTGTCCCAGCTTTTAAAACTTCTAAATCATGTTTCAAATCATCATCTAAAGACATTGGTTTTGAAACACGATTTACTCCGTTAACTTCAATATCTTCATCTAAAGCTAAAGGTGGATATTCTTCTAGTAGAGTATCTAAATCTAAAGGTTTTATTGTTTTAGGTATATTGTGAACCTTTGCATTTATCTTAACCCTTCCAACTTTAGATAAATCGTATCTCTGTGAGTCAAAGAATATATACTCAAATAACTCATTAGCCCTTTTTAAGAAAGCTTTAGGGTCTATAACAGCAGTGTCGGTAGGTCTCATTTTTCTGTATATATCAACTCTAGCCGCATCCTTAAATGTGAAAGAGGCATTTATCTGTGGTTCATCTTTCTTTAAAGTTTCAACTATAATGTCTCCATATAAAGATTTATTAGTTGTCATTAACGAAACTGCTGTAATTTCCTCAATCTCTATCCTATCATCCTTTAGATATTTAGCTAAATTTTCAGGTTCTACATATTTTTCATGTCTTATCTTTATTAAATGTCCCTTTTCATCTTTTTCTTCTTTAGTGTATGTTATAAATATCTCATAATTTTGTAATAACTCAACAAGTTCCTCATCTGTATAGTTTAAACCTTCATCTATATCTTTATAACCGTTCAAGCTGTTTTCAAACTTCTTAACATCTCTATAGAATGCTTTAAGTATTTTATATGCAGTATCTAATCCAAATGCTCTTAAAATTGTTGTTCCTAGAACCTTTCTTCTGTCTATCTTCGCATTAAATATCTCTATGTTTGTGGCATACTCAAACTCTAATCTTGAACCTTTTTCTGGAATAACAGAACCTTTATATATAATTCTTGTTAAAATATCTTTTGTTTTATCCTCTTTAGCCTCAAAGAATATTCCGGAAGACCTAATTAACTGAGATACAACGACTCTTGTAGTTCCATTTATAATAAAGTAAGCATTTTCAGTTAATAGAGGAATATCTCCAAAGTAAACCTTCTGTTTCTTTTTCCTTTTTACCTTTACTTCACCTGTTTCAGGGTCAATTTCATTTATAACTAACTCCAATAAAACCCTTAAAGGTGTGCTGTATGTAAGTCCTTTATATTCACACTCTTCAACTGTATGTTTTTCCTTGTATATTAATTCCCCTCCACAGTGTGGACATGGGACTTCTGGACCACCTGCAACATCATCTGGTAAAGGTTTTCTACATCTTCCACATTCCCAATCACCTAACTCATAAGCTATATATCTAATTTCAATTAGTCCGTTTGGGTCAACGAAAGGAAAAGATGAGCTAAATATTCCTTCTAAACCTTTATTTTCTCTTTTATAAGGATTTTTATTAAACTGGACAAAACTTTCAAATGAATTTTTAGGAACATGTAAAAGATTTGGTGGTGCTATAACCTCTTTTCTTCTAGCAAGACTTTTTCTTAAAGGATTATGCTTTAAAGATTTGATATTTCTCATTCTTCCCACCTTCTAAGTGTGATTTTTGTTAATACAAAAAGATTTTTTAGTTTACAAGTCTATAAATAAATAAAGGCAGACCCTATAAAAAGAGCCTGCCTTCACAGTATATATAGAAGAGAGTTAAATTTTTCATATATTGGACTGTATGTTTATTTAATTTCCACCTGTGCACCAGCTTCTTCAAGTTTAGCTTTGATTTGTTCAGCTTCGTCCTTAGAAACAGCTTCTTTTACAGCTTTTGGTGCACTATCAACTAATGCTTTAGCATCTTTTAATCCTAAACCAGTAATTTCTCTAACAACTTTAATAACATTTATTTTCTTATCACCAGGGCTTAACAATATTACATCGAACTCGGTTTTCTCAGGTTCTGCTTCTCCACCTGCTCCACCAGTTGCAGGTGCTGCCGCTACCATAGCTGCTGCAGAAACTCCAAACTCTTCTTCTAACTCTTTAACTAATTCAGCCAACTCTAAAACAGTCATGTTTTTGATAGCTTCTTTAATCTCTTCCTTAGTTATTGCTGCCATACTATTTAAACCTCCTTTCTAGATTTTTAAGTTTTAATTAGCCTTGTTTCTCTTTTTCTTCTTTTATAGCATTTAAAACCATCACCATCTTTTGAGGCACCGCGTTTAATACTCTTACAAAGTTTGTAATAGGTGCTTTCATTGTTGCAAATAGTTGTGCTAAAAGCTCCTCCCTTGAAGGTAGTGAAGCTATAGCATCTATCTGTTCTGGAGAAACATACTCTCCCTCTAATAAACCACCTTTTACTGTTGTCGCCTCATTATCCTTTAAAAACTCCTTTAATGCTTTTGCTGCATCTACAATATCCTCATAAGCCAAAATTACAGCAGAGGGACCTTTGAAGACTTCCATTTTATCATATAAAGGAGTATTACCACAAGCCCTTATTAAGATAGAGTTTTTTAATACTTTTATTTCAGCATTCCTTTGTTTTACTCTTTTTCTAAAATCAGCCATTGCATTAGCATCTATACCTGTAAAATCAAACACAACCATTAACTTGGCATTTTCTATCTTCTCTCTAACCTCTTCAACGAGTTTTGCCTTTTTTTGGATTGCAGGTCTTAATGTTGTTGTCATTATTTATTCCCTCCGATTAAGCCGCTTTAGTTTCTAAGCTTCTTAGTATAGAAGCTAAATCAAGTTTTACAGAAGGGCTCATAGTAGTCTTTAATACTGCATTTTTCATATATTGCCCCTTTAGACCTGATGGCTTTAACTTTTGAACTACATCTATAACTTCCTGTGCATTTTCAACAAGTTTCTGATTATCAAAAGAAATCTTTCCTATAGGAATATGTAAATTTCCAGTTTTATCTACTTTAAACTCAACCCTTCCTTTTTTAGCTTCAGAAACTGCCTTCTTTATATTCTGAGTAACTGTTCCTACCTTTGGATTAGGCATTAATCCTCTAGGTCCCAATACTCTACCTAATTTAGCAACTTTAGGCATCATATCAGGAGATGCAATAACAACATCAAAATCAATCCATCCTTCCTTTAATATTTTTTCAATTATATCTTCACCACCTACGTAATCTGCTCCTGCTTCTTCAGCTTCCTTTAATTTTTCCCCTTGAGTTATAACTAAAACTTTTAACTCTTTACCTAATCCATGTGGTAAAACAACAGAACCTCTAACCATCTGGTCTGGGTATCTTGGGTCAACTCCAAGATTAAATATTAACTCTACTGTTTCATCAAATTTTCTCTGTAAAACTTTCTCCATTTCTTTTAGAGTTTCTACTGCCTCTTCCAGTGAATAAAGCTTATTTTTATCAACAAGTTTTAAGGCATTTAAATATTTCTTTCCTCTTTTTGCCATTTTCTACGCCTCCAATCCTTCTACTTCTATTCCCATTGAACGAGCTGTCCCTGCAATAATCTTAATTGCCGTCTCTAAATCTTCAGTGTTTAGGTCTTTCATCTTTGTCTTTGCAATTTCTTCAAGTTGTGCCCTTGTAACCTTTCCAACCTTCTCTCTCTTAGGGTCAGAAGCACCTTTCTTTATACCAGCTGCTTCTTTTAGAAGATATGATGCAGGTGGAGTTTTTAAAATAAATTTAAATGACCTATCAGAGTAAACAGTAATAACTACCGGTATTATTGTTCCCGGTTTAAACTCTGATGTAGCGGCATTAAAACTTTTAACAAACTCCATAATGTTTACACCATGTTGACCTAAAGCCGGTCCAACAGGTGGTGATGGTGATGCTTGTTGAGCCGGTATCATCAGCTCGATTTTAGCTACTTCTTTTTTCGCCATTGGATATTACACCTCCTTGAGTTCTGTTTTTGCCGTTCTACTAAATCTTTTCAACTTGAGAGAACTCAAGTTCAACCGGTGTAGAACGACCAAATATAGAAATTGATACTATTAATTTTTCCTTATCTGGAATTACTTCCTCAACAACACCTGTAAAGTTCATAAACGGTCCTTCTATAACTCTTACTTGGTCTCCCTTTTGGAATAGGAGTTTCTTAACTTTAGGAGCTCCTTTCTGTATTTGATTTAAAACTTTCATTATATCTTCTTCTTTTAATGGAACTGGCACACCTCCAGCACTAACAAAACCTATTATGTAAGGTGTTTTTCTTATTAAATCTATTAAGTCATCATTTAATTCTGCCTTTATCAATAAATAACCGGGGAATATTTTGTTTTCCAACACAATTTTGGCTTCAGTTTTATTTTCATTACATTTTATTTTTTGACCTGGTTTTGATATAGGTGGTCTATTTACACACTCTTCATCGCCTTCAACACTTTCAACAACTTTTACTTTCCCATCTTCCAAATGAAATTTAGTTATTCCCTTTTTTCCCATTACCTCTAATTCTCTATTTGGACCCTTTAAAGAGAGTTTATATTTTTCTTTACCTAAAGATTTAATAACAACTTTTTCTTCAGCAGGCACTAAAACTTCATCAACTAAATCTTCCATATTTTTCATTTTTAATAATTTAACTAAATTCTCTTTAGCCCTGATTTCTAAATTAGATTGGGTATAAAGGGCATACCATTTCTTTCCAGTGTTGTCATCGTTGTTTATTTTTTCAGAAGATATTTTACTTTCCTGTTCATACTCTTTTTCAGACATTCATCTACCCCGGCTTAAATTTTCAGATGAAACATTATCTAAAAATAAAATCAAAAATTCTTTTAAATATTAAATCTAAACTCCAAAGATAAACTGATAGAATAATGGTAAAAACTATTACAGCCACCGTTGCATTCCTTACTAGTTCTTTAGAAGGCCAACTAACCCTTTTTAGCTCTTCCCTTACTTCCTTTAGAAACTTTATTACTTCCCCTAATTTCATTTCATCCTCTATAAAATAAATAAAGCGGGGCAAGGAGGACTCGAACCCCCGACCGCGGGATTTGGAGTCCCGTGCTCTACCAACTGAGCTATTGCCCCACTAACTATTTAATCTCCCTATGTAAAGTATGTTTTTTACACCATCTACAGTATTTTCTTAATTCCAATCTATCCTGATGTTTTCTCTTATTCTTAGTAGTTGTATAGTTCTTTCTTTTACACTCAGTGCAAGCTAAAGTTATTATTTCCCTTGGCATCTTTCATCCTCTAATCTAGATTTATTTTACTCAATAATTTCAGTTATGACACCAGCACCAACTGTTCTTCCACCTTCCCTTATCGCAAATCTCATCTGCTCCTCTATCGCTACTGGCTCCATTAACTCTACTGTTAACTCCACATTATCCCCCGGCATTACCATCTCTTGCCCTTCTGGTAATTCTACTACTGTCCCTGTTATATCTGCCGTTCTTATATAAAACTGTGGTCTGTACCCTTTAAAGAATGGTGTATGTCTTCCACCTTCTTCCTTACTTAATATATACACCTGTGCCTTAAACTTCCTATGTGGTGTTATTGTCCCTGTCTGTGCTAATACTTGCCCTCTCTCTACTTCGTCCTTCCCTATACCTCTTAATAACACCCCTATGTTATCCCCTG
>QNZC01000080.1 GCA_003978565.1 Persephonella sp.
GCTGTGCTTTCTCCTCTTCAGGTGGATGGGGTGGTGGAAATGAAATCACCTGTTTAAACATACTTACCATACTAATGAACTATGGTTTTCTTGTTTTTGGAATAACCGATTATGTAGGAGATAAATTTACACTCCATTATGGAGCAGTGGTAGCAGGTGAGCCTAGAGAAGAAGAAGAGATAAAAGCCTGTGAAAGATTAGGAGAGAGACTTGCCCAGTGGGTATTAATATACGTTGATGGAAAAAAGGAATATCTGAAAAATCTCAAGCCTGAAGAGGATTAATTTCATATGGAAATATACACAGGAATAGACATTGTTGAGAACGGAAGAATAAAAAAAGTTTATGAAAAATACAGAGATAGATTTTTAAAAAAAGTCTTTACAGAAAATGAATTAAACTACTGTTTTTCTCAAAAAGAGGTAATTCCCTGCCTTTCAGCAAGGTTTGCCTGTAAAGAGGCAGTCGTTAAAGCATATTTTCAAGCTTTTAAGCAAATTCTACATTTTAAGCAGATAGAAGTTTTAGGAGAAAAGGGAAAACCTGCAACCGTTTTACTGCACCTAGAAAAAGAACCTTCTAAACCTTATAAAATCAATATATCAATAGCACACGAGAAAAAATTTTCTACAGCAATAGCTATAATATACCTCTAATCTGCAACCTTTTTTATGCACCTTACTTTTTATAACCTGTCAAAACCCTTAAAAATCAGCCTTTAACCTAAACTCAACTAATTGGCATAAAACTTTTATATATATATCGGTATCAAACCTTTAAAGTTTAGAGAAATGTTAGAAAAAGGAAAATTTAAGCTTATAACTTTCTTATCGGCAAAAGGTGGAGTAGGTAAAAGTAGTTTAATAATTAATCTCGCCTATATTTTTAAGAAAAAGAGACTAGAAAGTTTAATTCTTGATACTAACTTTATCTTTCCAAATATAGATATATTTTTAGGGGAAAGTAAAAACATTAAAGAGCTGAAGGAGTTTTTAGAAAAAGATAAAAGTATTCTTGAGTTTATAAGAGTATCTAAAACTGGAATTAGATACATATCTTTACCTATGTTAGACATATCAGACAAACAGAGGACAGGTATAAATAAGAAAATACTAAAATCTATTAAAGGAAATATATTTAATCTGGATTTTATCTTTGTAGATACTCCCTCTGGAGTTGACGAAGAAAATATTTATATAGCAACCCATTCAGACAGAGTTATTGTTATTACAAGCTCCGAATTAGCCTCACTTTCCAACACCTATATACTTTTGAAACATCTATCTAAGAAAACAGCTGTTTTACCAGAAATTTTGATAAATAAAGTCTCAAATAAAGAAGAGGCTATTGATGTTTATGAGGATTTAAAACAGACCGTAAAAAGTATATTAAAAATGGAAATTAAATTTCTCGGATATGTAAATGAAGATAAAGCTCTAAATAAAGCTGTAAAGGAAGGAAATATACCACTAAAAAGTTTTTACAGTCCCTATATGAATTCTTTAAAAAGTATATTTGAAAGGCTCGTTAATAACAGAGGGGGTATGTAGTTATGAAAATATCATTAGAGGAAAGAAACAAAATAATATTAGAATTTTTACCAAAAATTACATATATTGTAAAATCAATAAAGAATGACAATTTACCACCTACATTAGCAGAAGAGGATTTAGTTAATATAGGAGTTTTAGGATTAATAGACGCTATAGAAAAGTATGACCCTTCCAAAGGAGTTAAATTATCAACTTATGCAGAAATTAGGATAAGGGGACATATATTGGATGCATTAAGAAAATTAGACTGGATACCTAGAAATGTTAGACAAAAGGCTAGAGAGATAGAAAATGCTATACTGGAAGTTGAGCAGAAACTTGGAAGGGAAGCTACTGCAAAGGAAATAGCAGAACATCTAGGAATAACTGAAGATGAGTATAGAAAGTATGCTGAAAAGGTTGCCAACAGTGTATTAATTTCAATAGATATGAGTATAAACTCAAATGATGAAAAGGGAACTAAACTCTGGCAGATACTCTCCATAAACGATGACACACCTGACAAGTATGTTGAGGAAGAGGAGCTAAAAGAGATATTATCTGATATAATTTCTAAGTTAACAGATAAAGAAAAATTGGTAATAACACTGTATTACTATGAAGAGTTACCGATGAAAAAAATTGCGGAAATTATGGGACTTACAGAGTCAAGGATTTCCCAAATTCACACAAAAACTATGATGAAGATAAGAAAACTTCTAGAAAACTATATCTAGTAATGGATAAATATATGTATTTATATATACTACTTGGAAATTTGGAAAGTTTTTTAATAAAGAACAGAGAGGAGATAGAGAAATTACTAAATAAGGACCAGTTTAAACTGGAAGATGGATTGACTGTTTTAGAGAGTTTTAATAGTAGTTTAGTTAAAACAAGTCAGATTTTAGAAAATTTAGAAAATTTAGAAGATGATGAAGAATTAATAAAAAGTGTAATTATTCTTGTATCTGAAAGTTTAGCGTGGATACTTTTTACACTTCCAACTTTACCTGAAAGACTACCATTCTTTAAAGAGGAATTTTTAATAAAAAATGAAAATGTTTTAGATATTATAGGAAATAATTTAATAAATTTAGAAAGTTTTTTAGAAAAACCATCAGAAATATTCTTTTTAATAAAGAATTTAAAAAGCAGTATAAATGACATTTTAAATTTAATAAACTTCCTACAGAGAGGGTTAGAAAAAAGTTTAATTGTCAATTAAGTTTCCATAATACCAATCCATATAAAGATTAATAGTTTATCACCAATTAGTCTGTCGTTTTATTTCAGTATTGGTAAAGCTTCAGTTTCAACAGTCTAATAGTCCTTTTAAAATCAGGATAAACAGGAGCTTTAATAACTGTTTTTTTCTTTGTAAAGGGATGTATAAAGCTAATTTCATAAGCATGGAGCATATGTCTCTTTATACTTTTCAGTAAACTATCCTCAATTATTTTTGCTCCGTAAATTTTATCTCCAACTATAGGAAAACTTATTTTTGACAGATGAATTCTTATCTGATGTTTTCTACCTGTTTTTAAATCAACTTTAAAAAGCGTAAATCTTTCATTTTTAGATATAACTGAAATTTCAGACTTTGCATATTTTTTCTCTACAGGAATATTCACAACTTTCCTTTTAAAATCAGCACTTCCATATGATATAGCCAGATATATCTTTTTAATCTTTTTCTCTACCCATAAATCTTTAAACTTGTAAAAAACCTTTTTATTTTTTGCAAAGAGCATAACCCCAGAAGTTTCCCTGTCTAATCTATGTATAGCCTCAATCTTTCTATCACTTTTATACTGTTGGAGTAAAAACTCAACTGAATTTTTACTTTTATTACTCTCTAGAAATGGTGGTTTCTGAACTGCAATAATAAAATCATCTTCATAAAGAATACTATTTTTTACAGAAAAATTTTTTTCATAATGAAAATTAAAGGAGGGGATTTCTACAGTATCCCCTATGTTTAGTTTATGGTTTGCTATCCATACTCTTCTGTTATTAACTAAAACGTTTCTTGTGTCTATAAGCTCTTTAGCTTTACTTTTAGATATTCCCAGTTTTTCAGCTAAAAAACTTTTTAAATCTATCTCTTTATTAACTCTGAACTTTTCCATCCGATAAACAAAAATAACTATTCCCACTCTATAGTTCCCGGTGGTTTAGATGTTATATCATAAACAACCCTATTTACACCTTTTACTTCATTTATAATCCTTCTCATTATCCTATCTAATAGCTCATAGGGGAGTTTAGCCCAATCTGCAGTCATTCCATCTGTAGAGTTTACAGCTCTAATTGCTATCACATTTTCATATGTTCTGTAATCTCCCATTACTCCTACAGTTTGTATAGGGAGTAAAACTGCAAATGATTGCCAAAGTTCACTATAAAATCCTGCCTTTTTAATTTCTTCTAACAGTATTGCATCAGCTTCCCTTAAGACTTCTAAATCTTTTTCATTTACCTCTCCTATAATCCTTATTGCCAGACCTGGTCCCGGGAATGGTTGTCTATAAACTATTTCATCAGGTAAACCTAACTCCTTTCCTAACTGTCTAACTTCATCTTTAAAGAGCTCCCTTAAAGGCTCTATAAGTTTTAAATTCATTCTTTCAGGTAATCCACCAACATTATGATGTGTTTTTATCACTGCAGAAGGTCCCTTAACTGAAACACTTTCTATAACGTCAGGATATAATGTTCCCTGAACTAGATACTCAACATCTGGTATCTTTTTAGCCTCTTCCTCAAATACTTCTATAAACAGATTTCCTATAATTTTTCTCTTTTTCTCTGGGTCTGTTATTCCCTTTAATGCATTTAAAAATTTATCCCTAGCATCAACTACAATTAATGGAATATGGAAGTTTTCTCTAAATGTTTTTTCAACCTGTTCTCTTTCACCTTTTCTTAACAATCCGTTGTCAACAAATATACATGTTAGATTGTCTCCTATAGCCCTATGGACTAAAACTGCCGCTACAGAGCTGTCAACCCCTCCAGATAAAGCACATATAACTTTTTTATTTCCAACTTCCTTTCTTATTTCCTCTATTTTCTCATTTATAAAATTCCCCATAGTCCAATCTTGATTACATCCTGCTATCCTAACTGCAAAGTTTTTGAGTATATCCTTACCATTTGGAGTATGACTAACCTCTGGATGAAATTGAACACCCCATATTTTTTTCTCTTTATTTCTAATTGATGCAAAAGGTGAATTTTCTGTTCTAGCTATAGGTTCAAATCCTTCAGGAAGCTCCACAACTTTATCTCCGTGAGACATCCACACATCCATTTTTTTCGGCAACCTATAGAATAAATCATCATCATTTAGAACCTCTAACTCAGCTTTTCCATACTCATGTCTATCTGCCTTAATAACTTTACCTCCAAAATGCTCTGTTAAAACCTGTAAACCATAGCAAATTCCTAAAATAGGTAATCCTAATTCATAAACTCTTTCATCAGGTTTAGGTGCATTGGGCTCATAAACGGAAGCGGGACCTCCTGAAAATATAATCCCTTTAGGGTTGTGTTTTTTTATCTCTTCTACTGGAGCATTAAAGGGAAGTATTTCACTAAATATATTCATTTCTCTAATTCTTCTTGCTATCAACTGTGTATACTGTGAGCCAAAGTCCAAAATAATTATTCCTGAATGTTCCATTTCATCTCCTTATTATTAATTTTTATTCTTTAAAATTATAAATTCTATTACTAATAAAAAAAATAATAATAAGATGTGTTTTTTGTGCATAACTTATATAAACAAGGAATATCAATGGTTTAAGAGGAATTTCAGATGTGCATAACTTGTGAATTTAGATGTGCATAACTTGTGGATTTAAATGATTAAACTACTAACTGATTAAAGTATGTTTTCCTATGAAACCCTTAAATATCAATGGTTAGCGGGATTTTTATTCAAGAATTATTCTTTAGTTATACACACTATATCCACACTAAAATGACATTAAAATGACATTAAAATGACACTAAAATGACAGGTAAAATGACACTAAAATGACAGTTTATCGACAACTTATCCACAGGTTATCCACAGATTATATGCAAATAAACTTTTAAAGAATAAATGTTTTTTTGAACTGTAGATTGAGATTATCTAAAAAATTTTCCTTTTGTAAGGAAACAGTTTGTTTTTTTGAAAGTTGTAATTTTCATAATTTAATTTTTGTTATAATTTTATTAGTTTCTGTTTAAAGGGGGTTTTGGAAGAAAGGGTGTGAAGTAAAGCCCTTTCTTCTCTTCTTTTTATAGTTGTCCTAAAATTCTCTTTATCTCTTCTCTTGTAAACTCTTTCTGTGATTTTGCTCCATACTTTCTAAGTATTCTATAAATGTTTTTATAGCCTTTCTTTTGAGCAATATCTAAAGGTGTAAGTATATATATCCCATGAAAACTTTCTATTATAGCTATATGGTTTGGATTTGCACCTTTAGATAATAGATACTTAACAATATCTAAGGCTCCCAAATTTACAGCCACCATCAATGGTGAAGGGTCTCTTGGACTATCTGTTGTTATACTTGCTCCATTTTCGACTAAAAGTTTTACTTTTTCTAAATCTTTATTCATTATTGCATAGTAGAGAGGAGACAAATCGTTTTTATCTGTAGTATTAACATTTGCTCCTTTTCTTAAGAGAACATCTATAAACTTTGGACTACAGTTTTCAACCGCATAGAACAGGGGAGTTTTCTCTTCATTATCTTTTATATCTACATTTACTTTTTTTAAAGTTTCCATTGTTTTTTTGGTATTACATTTTTTTACGGCAGAAAATAAAGTTTTTACTAACTTTTCATCTTCAGATATTTCATCAGATAGTAAAATTTCCAATTTTCTATTACCTATATCAATTGCATAATCTATAGGCTTTTTTCCTTTGTTATCAATTACTTCTGTTTCAGCTCCATATTCAAGAAGAAGTTTAACAAGTTTTATATTTCCCTTTTTTACTGCAATATGTAAGGGTGTTTCACCGTCTTTGTTCCTAACCTCTGTTAAAGCTCCATTTTCAAGTAAATATTTTGCTGTTTTGTAATATCCGTAGTAAACTGCATAGTGTAAAGCTGTCCATCCATTCTTTTCATCTCTAACGTTAACATCCAACCCCTCTGACACTAAATTAACAACTTTAGAAACATTGTTATGTTTAACCGCATTAAGATACTCCATTTTAATAGAGTTGTCTAAAGCATAACTAAAGGAAAAAAAGGAAATAGCCATAGCTAATGAAATCCCAAATTGTTTTGCATTTTTTGTAAACATGATTTATTACCTCTAAAATTAGTGATTATTTTCTTCATCACTTTACCCCTGAGTTTGGTTTATTAATGTGTAAAGGGTTCTTTTTAAATTCTTTCTTTCAACAATTAAATCTATCTGTCCCTTTTGTAAAAGAAATTCAGCCCTTTGAAAACCTTCCGGTAATTCCTGTCTAATTGTTTCCTGTATAACTCTTGGACCAGCAAATCCTATTAAACTGTTAGGTTCAGCTATGATAATATCCCCTAAAAATGCAAAACTTGCAGAAACTCCACCCATCGTTGGGTCTGTTAGGACAACAATGTATGGAATACGAGCTTTATTAAGTCTCTCTACAGCTATTGATGTTTTTGCCATCTGCATAAGAGATAGAATACTTTCCTGCATTCTGGCACCACCTGAGGCGGTTATAACAATAAACGGGATTTTCTTCATTATTGCGTATTCTGCTCCTCTGACGAACTTAGCTCCAACAACACTTCCCATACTTCCACCCATAAATCTAAAATCCATAACACCAAGAACAACTTCACTGTTTGCTATCTTTCCATAGGATATAACCATTGCATCTTTTAACTTTGTTTTCCCTTGGGCTTCTTTTAGTCTGTCTTTATAGCTTTTAGTATCTTTAAAATTTAAAACATCTACAGGTTCTAAATCTGGAAATAGGTCAAATGAATAAATTTCATCCAGTAAACTGTTAACTCTCTCCTCAGCGGTCATTCTAAAATAATTTCCACAATGGGGACAGATTTTTAAATTTTTAGCTAACTCATCACTATGTATCAAAGTTTTACACTGGGGGCATTTTACCCATTCACCTTTTTTTACAAGCAATGTTTTCTTTCCTTTAATTTTTTGTAATATTTCCTTTATCCTACTCATTTTAAGCTCCTAATAAAACAAGTTTTAGATAAACATAAAAATAACATAATTACCTATCCCCTCAATATTATTAATCAGATAAGATTTGAAGAAGTTGAAACCTATTTTGTTGTCTTTGAAACAAATTTATAAAAATTTCATATAACTCATTAATTAATTTAAATTTCCCTAACATCTCTGTAAATTCCTTTCAATCCTTGTTTTATCTATATTTTAGACTGATAAAGTGAAAAGGAAGTGAAAAAGAGAATTAAGATATTTTAATTTGAATTCTTTTCATTTCTATTTGAAAATTTTCTATTTCAACAAACAGTGCATTAAAGATTTTTTCACCTTTAGCAACATTATACTTTTGAGGTAAGCCTGTTAAGAAACCTTTTATTGAACCTTTTGGTTCTATCCCTATTACAGATTGATAAGCTCCTGTAAGACCAACATCTGTTATATAGACGGTTCTGTTTGGTAAAAGTCTCTCATCTGCAGTTGGAACATGTGTATGTGTTCCAAAGACTATAGAAGCCCTTCCATCAACATAGTATCCAAAGGCATTCTTTTCTGAAGTTGCTTCCCCGTGAAAATCAACTATTATATAATCTACTTTGTCTTTTATATCTTCATATATCTCATCAAACTTTCTGAAGGGACAGTCTAAAGGTATCCCCATAAAAACTCTTCCCATTAGATTAATAACTGCAACTTTTTTTCCATTTTTTTCATATATACCATATCCTCTTCCTGCGACCATTGGAGGATAGTTTGCAGGTCTTAACAGCTTTGGTTCTTCATCTATAAACTGAAAAACCTCTTTTTTGTCCCATATATGATTTCCTGAAGTTATAACATCTATCCCTAATTTATCTATCTCATTAAAAACTTTTTTAGTTATCCCATATCCACCTGCAAGATTTTCTCCATTTAAAACAATAAAATCCGGTTTATACTCCTTTTTTACTTCTGGTAAAACTTCCTTTAAAGTGTTTCTTCCAGTTCTTCCTATAACATCTCCTATTAATAAAAATCTCACCTTAAACCTCTCTATCTATTATAAATTTTGCTAATTTTGATAAAATTTCTGGTGCTTCAAGAATTTTTATTTCATCTAAAGCCTTTTGAATATACTCATTGGCTAATTTTTTAGATTTTTCCAATCCAAAAACCTTTGGATAGGTAAGTTTGTTTTTCTCTTTATCCTTTCTAGTTTTCTTTCCTAACTTTTTCTCATCTCCTATTTCGTCAAGTATATCATCCTGTATTTGAAAGGCTAGACCAATATAAAGTCCATAATTTTTTAAAGCATTCAGTTGTTCTTCAGTTCCATCTCCTATTAAACCACCTATATAACAACAAGACTGAATAAATTTAGCGGTTTTGTGTTTATGTATAAACTCTAGGTCGTTGAATTTATTTTCCTTTTCATACAGTATATCCCCAGCTTGTCCTCCTACCATTCCAAAAACTCCCGTTCCATGTGCAACACTATTTATTATTTTCACTAATTTTTCAGCTGATAGATTTTTATTACTTGAGATTAACTCAAATGTGTATGACTGTAATCCATCACCGGCTAGTATAGCTATAGCTTCCCCAAAAACTTTATGACAGGTAGGTTTACCTCTCCTTAAATCGTCATTATCCATTGCAGGAAGGTCATCATGTATAAGTGAGTATGTATGTAAAAACTCCACAGATACAGCTATATCTATAAAACTATCTATGTCCACTTTTGGATTTACAGCTTTAGCACTTTCAATAACAAGAATAGGTCTCAATCTTTTTCCACCAGCATTAACACTGTAAGCCATTGCATCAAACAACTCTTTAGGAATTCCAGAAGGTAAAAATTTCTCTATATACCTTTCAATAAACTCCTTTTGTTTCTTTAAATAACTTCTTATCTCCAATTTAATTACCTTGTTTTTTTTATCTTCCCTTATTTTAAATATTATTTCATCAATTCTTTTAATTTTTCATCTTTAATACTGTCTAAATCAAATCTATTTGTTTTAAATCTTTGAGATAGAATTATATTTTTTACACTTTCCTTTGCAACTTCTAAATCTTCATTGATAACTAAATAATCGTAATGTTTCCACATAGGAACCTCTTTTTTTAGAGATTTTAATCTCATATTAATCTCATCTTCGGCTTCTCCTCTTGACTTTAGCCTTTTAATTAGCTCATCTATAGATGGAGGTAGTATAAAGATTGTTGTTATATCAAACTCTTTAGAAAAGTTATCCTTTATATATAATGCCCCTTGAACGTCTATTGTAAGTATTACATCATTTCCTTTGTCTATTTCCTTTATTACTTCATCTTTAGGAGTGCCATAATATCTACCATGAACAAGGGCATACTCTAAAAATTTTCCTTCTTTTATTCTTTTCTCAAATTCCTCATTTGATAAAAATATATAGTCAACTCCATTTTTTTCATCTTTTCTTGGTTTCCTTGTTGTGCAAGTTATGACTTTTACAAGATTAGGGATTTCCTTTAATAAAAATCTTTCTATAGTGGTTTTTCCTGCTCCCGATGGTGCCGAAAGAATAATTAAACTTCCTTTCATAACAACCTCTTATCTTCAGTAATTGAATTAAAATTATAATAAAAATTATTTTCTGTTAAACGGTAAAACTGATGATGTTTAAAAATTAAGCATGTTAATAAGGGATGATATATTCTTCTTAAGAAGGGCTTATGAAGAGGCTTTAAAGGCTTACTATATAGATGAAGTTCCTGTTGGAGCTGTAATAGTAAAGGATAAAAAAATTATAGGAACTGGATTTAATCAAAGGGTATTAAAAAGTAGTGCTATCTGTCATGCTGAAATTGTAGCTATTGATGATGCCTGTAAAAATATTAATAATTGGAGACTTGATGATGCAATAATCTATACTACTTTGGAACCTTGCTTAATGTGTCTAGGTGCAGTTATGCAGGCAAGGATAAGAAAAGTTGTTTTTGGAGCATTTGATTTAAAGGGAGGTGCATTTTCTAAATGCTCATATAATCTTCAAAAATTTCCATTTAATGTTGAGTTTGAATTTATTTTTATTCCAGAATGTTCTCAAATTATCAAGGATTTCTTTAAAGGAAAAAGATAAAAAAAGGAAAAAATTTACTGATTTAATAGTTTTTCTTTTATCTGTTTTTCTATTTCATCTGCTATTTCTTTATTTTGGAGTAAAAACTCTCTAGCTTTTTCTTTTCCTTGACCAAGTTTCATATCCCCATATGAATACCAAGCTCCACTTTTCTTTATTATTCCTATCTTTTCTCCTAAATCTAAAAGTTCACCTTCCTTTGATATGCCTCTACCATATATAACATCAAATTCTGCCTCTTTAAATGGTGGTGCTAATTTATTCTTAACAACTTTAACCTTTACTCTGTTTCCTACTTTTTCTCCTGCATCTTTTATATCTTTCTTTCTAACTTCTAGCCTCATATCTGCAAAGAATTTTATAGCTCTACCACCTGTAGTAGTTTCAGGATTTCCAAACATTACACCAACTTTTTCCCTTATCTGATTTATTAAAATTAGAGCAGTGTTTGATTTATTTACCACCCCTTTTAAAAGTCTCATCGCTTTAGACATTAACCTTGCGTGAAGACCAACATTAAAATCCTCTATATCTCCCTCTAACTCAGCTCTTGGGACTAGTGCCGCCACACTGTCTATAACAACAACATCTATAACTCCACTTCTAATTAAAGTTTCAGCTATTTCTAAAGCTTGTTCTCCGTAATCAGGTTGAGAGATTATTAAATCTTCAAGTTTTACACCTATAGCTTTTGCATACTTAGGGTCAAATGCATGTTCTGCATCTATAAAAACTGCCTTCCCACCTTTCTTTTGAGCTTCAGCTATAACATGTAAAGTTAATGTGGTTTTACCAGAGCTTTCAGGACCATAAATCTCTGTAATTCTTCCTCTAGGAATTCCTCCTATTCCTGTAGCTATGTCAAGACTTATAGAGCCTGATGGTATTGTTTCTATTGTCTGGATAGCCTCTGAGGAAAATTTCATTACTGAGCCTTTTCCGAACTTCCTTTCTATCTGAGATAAAGCACTTTCTAAAGCTTTTTCTTTAAACTCTAAATTTTCTGACATAAATAAAAAACCTCCATTTAATACTGATGATAAAAATTTCTCGTAAATAATCGGTAAAAATTATAAGATAAAAAGGCAAATGAAAAAATATTACAGTATTCAGATTTTATAATGATTTATATCACAAAAACTTTTTATACTAAAAACAAATACTCTCTGTTTATTGGTTCAATTCCTAATTTTTATAAAAATTTTAACCAGTCAGAATTTATAATATAATAACCGCTAGTATTAAAATTTGGGGGATAGTTCATGAGAATACCTATAAGACTAGTTGAAAGAATAACGGATAAGATAACAAAGGAGCTAACAGAAAGGGAATATATAGAAGCAGATAATATAGAAAAATTTAGAGAAAATATTCTTCAAATTATAAAATATGCTATTCAGGAAGAAAAAGATTTAGAGAAAGAAGCTGAACAACTTGTAGAACAACATAAACATCTATTAGAAGAAGAGGATATAAATTTTAGAGACGCTGTTAGAAAAGTAAAGGAAAAGTTGGCTGAAGAGAAAAATATTTATTTAGACCCGGAAGACAGAATGAACCAAGTTGCCCATAAAATCAGAAAGTATATAGAAGAGGATGATAGCATAGAAATTTTTGTTCATCCAAACAAAATAAGAAAGTTAGTTTTTGCAATATTAAAAGATTTAGTTAGAGAGGAGAGGGAGATAGATAGAGAGGTTAGAAATAGGATAAGGTCTTACTCAAGAAAAATTTATGAGGGGACTACAGAGTGGAAAATACTTTACAATAAAATCTATGAAGACATTTTAAAAAGAAAAGGACTAATATAAGGGATTGAGAATGGTGATGGATAAAGAAAAACTGATAGATATGTTTAAATTACAGGATGAATTAAATAAAAAAATTAATGAAAACTGGTTAAAATTTAGAAGAAAGGAAGATTTTGTAAGGGCTATATGGACAGAATGTGGTGAACTTGTTGATAGTTTACCTTGGAAATGGTGGAAAAAACAGAACGCAGATATTAATAATGTGAAAATAGAACTTGTAGATATGTGGCATTTCATAATGTCATATATTCTTTTAGACTATCCTGAATACAATAGAGCTGTTGAAAGTGAATATATTAAGTATATGGACAAAGGATTAAATGAAAATTACGAACATCTCGAGATAAATCCTGTATATATCCACTCATACCTGAGAAGAGTTAATACAACTGATAGATTAATTTACAGTATAGAGAGGGTGGTTGAAGGTTTTTTAAGTGAAAATATTAAACAAGCAATGTTTTTTTATGGACTAGCTATAAATAGAGTAATGGATTTTGATGAGATGTATCTATTGTATGTTGGCAAAAATATTTTAAATCATATAAGACAAGAATTCGGTTATAAGGAAGGTAAATATATCAAAGAGATAAAAGGTATAGAAGATAATAAATATATGTTTGAAATAGTAAAGCAAGTTAAATCTAAAGATGAATTAGAAAAAATGTTAAGAGACAAATTTAAAGAAATTCTAAAAGTAAATTCAGAAAGTTAAAGTTTAAATTATTAGGTGAAATTATGAAAAAATGTTTAAAGCTCTTCTTAAGAGGTAAACTTTCCCAATTCAAACCTTTTAGAGAGATAATTTATAAAGTCTGTAAAAAGGATATTTTAAATAAACATCTTGTTATAAAGATGAGAACAGAAGATTACCTTCTATTAGTTAATACAAAAGATAACTGGAGTAAAAATCCTATAACTTGGGGAAGAGTAGAAACTCCTGAGGATAAATTCATAAAGAAAATTATAAAAAAGGGAGATATAATTTTTGATGTTGGGGCACACTGGGGCGGTTTTACTGTTCTTTTTGGTAAATTAGTTGGAAAAACTGGTAAAGTTTACTCCTTTGAACCATCCTCTATTAATTTTAGGTATCTAAAGAAAAATATCTGTATAAACAATTTGAAAAATATTATTAGTATTTATAAATATGCAGTTGGAAACAAGGAAAAATTTATAAAGTTAGCTATTGCAGAAAGTTCCTCTGGACATAACTCAATAGTTAGAGGAGATATTTCTGTTAAAGAATATGAGGAAGTAAAACAAATATCATTAGACAATTTTATAAATACTAACGGTATAAATAAAATCAATTTTTTAAAAATAGATGTTGAAGGTTATGAATTAGAAGTATTGAAAGGTTTTGAAAAAAGTTTAAAAAAGTTAAACAATTTTTGGTTGTTTATAGAATACTCTCCTATTTTTATGGAAAAAGAAAAAGCATTAGAGTTGTTAGATTTTCTAAAATATTATTTTGATGACGTTTATATAGGTCATAATAAGAAAATATTTAAGACAGATTGGGAAAGTGTTAAAAGTATATCCTTTGAAAAAGGACAAAGAAACCTATTTCTGTATAAAAACTAAAAGTTTTGAATAAATCATTGATTTTTATATAGAAGGTTTATTTGAAACCTTAATTAAAAGTTTAGATAAATTTTAAATTGCTAGAAAATCAATTCTAAAGTTTTTTATATCTATTTGAACAAATTAATTAATTGAAGTTGTTAATAATCAATTGAAAGTAAGGTAGTATAAATACAAAAATTTTTGTCTAGGAGATTAAAATTAGTGGAAAAATTTGTAGAAATTGCCCAAAATTTAGTTGAAAATTACGGTTATTTAGGAATACTAATAATATCATTTACAGAAAGTATAATCCAACCTATACCACCTGACCCTTTTATATCAGGGGGAGCTATATTTGGTTTAAGTCCACTTTGGGCTTCAATTATTGCAACTGTTGGGAGTGTATTAGGGGCAGTTGTAGGGTATTTTTTAGGGAAGTTTTTAGGTGAACCTATATTTAAAAAACTGTTTAAAGAAAAATGGTATAACAAAGGAGAAATTCTGTTTAGAAAATATGGTATCTGGGCTGTTATTGTGGCTGGTATTACTCCAATACCTTTTAAAGCGGTATGTTGGTTAGCTGGAATTTTTGAGATGCCTATAGGTGGTTTTATTATAGCTTCAATTATTGGAAGATTTCCTAGATTTTTATTTGTTGCATTTTTTAGTAAGTGGGTATCATCATTATTTTAAAAAAGTTTTATAAAGGGCTAAATTGTGGTAGATTTTGAAGAAAATGTAAGTTTATCCAAATTTTGCACAATAAGGATAGGTGGGATAGCAAAAAGATTATATTTTCCTAGAAATGTAGATGATGTGATTTTTTTGCAGAAAAAGGCTCAAGACGAAAATAAGAGATTTATTCCCATAGGTATAGGTAGCAATATAATTTTTAAAGATGGTTTAAGAGATGAGATATTTTTTTCAACATACTATCTAAAAGGGTTAAATATAATTGATAACAACGGAAATGTTTTTATAGAGGCTGAAGCTGGAGTAAGTTTTAAACAGATTGTTTCAATAGTGAAAAAATTTAATTTGGAAGGTTTTGAAAATCTCTCAGGTATCCCTGCAACTGTAGGTGGAGCTGTAGTAATGAATGCGGGAGCTTTTGGAAGTGAGACTTTTGATATTTTAGAAAAGGTTTTTTGGATAGATAGGGAAGGTAATCTAATAGTTTCTGATAAATCTCAAATTAAATATGGTTATAGATGGACACAGTTTCAAAATGAAGGTTTTGTTTACAAAGCAGTATTCAAGTTAAATAAGAGTGATAAGAATATAGCGGAAATTATAAAGAAACATCTAATAGATAGGAATAGAAAGCAACCTTTAAATCTTCCTACTGGTGGTTCTACATTTAAAAATGTTTCGTTAGATAAAAACTATTTAAAATCAAATAGTCTTAAAGAAAGTTTAAAAATATTTAACTTTAAATCAAATAATATTGAAAAAGATTTAAAAATTCTTTTACCTGCTGGTTATCTTTTAGATAAGTCAGGTCTAAAGGGATACAGAATAGGAGATGTAGGTTTTTCTGAAAAACATGCAAATTTTACTGTTAACTATGGAAATGGAAAGTTTAGTGATTTTGAAAGATTGATTAATACTGCAAAGGAAAAAGTTAAAAGTAATTTTGGAATAGAGCTAAAACTGGAAATGAAAATTATATAAATCTAATAAAAAGAAAAGAAAGGGCTGAAAGCCAATACAGAAAAACTAATTTATTACTCTTCTGGTCTTTTAACATCGTATAAGATGTCATCAAACGGATGTCTGTATAATGGCATATCAAGTCTTTTCTCATCTAGATAGTGTCCTATGAAACCTATTGTTCTTCCCAATACGAAGAATGCGTTAAATGCACCTGCATTTATGAGTTCATCTATTTCTTTATCAGAGTATCCTAAAGCTCTAAACATATCTACAAGTAAAACTCCAATAGTTCCATCAACATTTAATATTAGATTTTCTTTCTTAGAAGTTGTCACTTTTTCTACTTCTAAAGCATAGTCTAATAACTCAGTTGATGGGAAATTTTCTTTTGCAAAGTTTTTAAGTAATTCAACCCTCTTATCAGGGTTTTTGATAGATTTTATTCTATGTCCAATTCCCGGTATAGGTATCTTTTCAACATTCTTCATATAATCTACAAATTCGTAAGGGTCCATTCCTTTCTCTTTAGCCATCTTGAAGTATTTAGCCGCTCCGTCTATAGCTCCACCAAATCTTGGTCCTATTGTTAATATACCTGTTACGATAGAAGACATTAAATCTTTTCCAGCTCTAGCTGTCACTTTAGTGTTGTGAGCCCCAGAAACTGCAGGACCGTGGTCTGCAACAACTTTTATAACCATATCTATAAAGTTTGATGCCCATTCAGGAAATCTTTTCTTGAACCATAGTAAACCTATAACATCAGCTATAGAGTATCCTTTCTCTACAACTTCAGATATAGGAACTCCACAGTAAGTAGCTTCTTCTCCTCTGTCGTCAGATATTGTGCATATAAAGTTTGTAGGTTTTCTAACTTTTCCTTCTTTCAATGCTTTAGCGTAATCTTCAGGTATAGGTGGTACTTCAGGTTCTTTGATTTCAGGTATAGCCCCTTTAGCGTGTAATTCTTCGTAAACTCCTCTGATTAATTCAGGTAAATCGTTAAATGATTTTGGAACATATGCTCCTGCTTTTCTTAAAGCTTCATTTTTAGCATCAGCTGTTTCTCTTTCAGCTCCAGCTTTTGCTCCAGCGTGTCCGAACTGAACCTCTCCACCGAAATGTTTAGAGATTGTTCCGATACACCAAGCTATCACAGGTTTCGTTATTTTTCCTTCCTTTATAGCTTCAGCTACTCTATACTCTAACTCTCCTCCAACTTCCCCAAGTAATACCATCATTTTAACTTGAGGATTTTTCTCAAATCTTAACATATGGTCTAAAAAGTCTGTCCCCGGAAATCTATCTCCACCTATAGCTATACCTTCTGCTAAACCATTAGCATTTCTAGCTATGATGTTTGATAACTCGTTGAATAATCCTCCAGACCTTGTTACCAAACCTACTGAGCCGGGTCTGTGTAATTTAGAATTTATAATGTTTTGTATTGTTCCACCTGTGTTAGCAATTCTGAAAGCTCCGGGAGCAATTCCTCCGACGGTAGCAGGTCCAATTATCCATTTACCTAGTTCTTTAGCTTTAGTTCTCATTGTTCTAGCAAATCTTTCAGGAATACCTTCTGCAGTTATTGCTATTGTTCTTATATTTGGTAGTTCTAATGCTTCCATTGTTACATTGTAAGCAGTTCTAAAAGATGCAAAGTTTAGTAATACATCAGCTTCTGGGAAATC
>QNZC01000003.1 GCA_003978565.1 Persephonella sp.
CGCCTGTTATAACCCCGCTTTTTTCAAATAAATCTCCATCAACAGTTGTCATTCTAAATGTTCCTATACCTACATTCCTAGCAGTTTCAAAGTCTTCAACAACTAAAGTATTTCCAAAGACATAAAAAATAGCCTTCTCTATTTCTTTAGGATAATCTATGAAATCGATAGCTAGACCTAAAACTCCACTTTTCAAAGGTGGTCTTACTGGTTTAGATACTCTTACCCTATTTAAAGGAATAAAACTTGCTTTACCTAATTTTTTCTCTTTTAAAAATCTTATACATCTTTCTGCAACTCTATCATCTTTAACAACTATATTTTTTAACCTTCCTCCACCGGCAACTTCTATAGCTTTAATCAGTTCATTATCCTTAACTGTAATTAATTCAGCTACAGAAATATCCTTTAAAAAGGAAGATATTTTGTCTTCTCTTAAATTTGAAAGTTTAGCTAAGACCTCAGCTAACTTATGAAATAATTTTTCTTTCTTTTCTCTTAAAGAGATTAATCTTTTATCTAAAATTTTTTTCCTTACCTCTAATCTCTTTAACTCATTATTTATACTTTTTATTTTTTTATCTTGAATTTCAACAAAATCCTCAATGTTCAGTAAAGACTGTTTTAATTTTTTTAATTTTTCTTTAAGGGAAACTAACTCCCTTTTATAATCTTTCTCTCTTTCATTAAGTTTAGATATTTCAAGTTCTATATGAATTTTTTCTTTTTCTTTTAAATTTTCACTTTCTTTAAGAGCTTTTTCCTCCCTTTCCAACTCAATAAGTTTCTGTTGTAAACCTTCCCCATCTTCCTCTAAATTTTTTATTTCCTCTGATTTTTCATTTAATAGCTTTTCATTTTCTTTCAATAACTCATTAATTCTTTTAAGTTCTTCATTTAAATTTTTTAATTTTTCCTTTAATTCCTGTTTTTCCCTTTCTTTATTCTCCTTTTCTTTTATATACCTTTCCCTTTCAGAAATTAGTTTTTCCTTTTGCTTCAATAAATCTTCTTTCTTTATTTTTAAATTATTTATATCTGCGTTTATATAACCTTCCTTCTCTTTAAAAGGTAGAAGCTCCTTTTGAATTTCCTCCAATAAACTTTCCAACTGTTTAATCTTTTCTAAAGTTTCTCTTTGTGAAGCCTTTACATCTTCCCTATCTTTAAAGTAAGAACTGAGGTTATTTTCAATATTTTTTAGCTCCTTTATATATCTCCCCTTATCTTTTATTAGATTAAATAGTTTTACACCCTTTAACTTTATCTGTAGAGATTTTATTTTATCTTCTAAATATTTTGCTTTTTCTGCACTCTCTTTCTCCTCTTCAATTCTCTTTAACTGGACTTTTATCTCTTTTAAAACTAACTTTGAAGAGTTTAATTTTTCCTCTATCTCCTTAAGGTCATTTATAGCACTTTCTTTCTTTTCCTCATACTCATTTATACCGGCAAGCTCACTTAAAAGCTCCCTTCTTTCATAAGGTGTCATTTTAATAAATCTAAATATATCCCCCTGAGTTATTATGTTATAAGCCTGTCTAGGTATTCCTGCCTCAGATAGTAATTCCTCAATTTCATAATACTTGGCTACTCTACCGTTTATTTTATAGGTAGATTTACCATTTAAATCTACCCTTCTGTAGATTGATACTTCCTCTGTATTTAAAGGAAATGCTCCATTATTTTTAAACACAATTTCAACTTCTGCGTATGGGGCAGTTTTTCCTTTTGAAGAAAAAATCAAGTCAGTTAATTTTAAAGCTCTCATAGATTTTGCAGTGGCTAAACCTAATGCAAAGACTATTGCATCTCCTATATTGCTTTTTCCAGAACCGTTAGGTCCTACTATTCCTATAAAACCTTCACCTAGAGGAATTGTAAGTTTCCTAGAACCGTAAGATTTAAACCCAAAAACATTAATTCTGTCTATATATGTCATAATTTAGATATAATTGAAAGTTATTTTTTTAGAAAAGGGGAAAACCCCCTATAAAGTTATATTTCTGGGATTTAGAATTATTTTCTAACTCTTCTACCAACTAGGTTATCGACTTGTTTAGTTAAGTTTTCTATATCCACCTTTAAACTGTCTATTTTTGCATTAACTGTGTCAATTTTTTGAGAATTTTCATCTACTTTTCCTTTTAAAGCAGATAACTCTGATTTAACTTCTTGAACACCAGCTTTTGCCTCTTCAGCTATACTTTTTACATTACCAATACCACTTGCAGTATTTGAAGTTCTTTCTAGTTTACCTTGTAAAGAGGTAAACTTCTCTTCTATTTTCTGGTCTAATTCTGTTCTTAAGTTTTCTAAATCACCTTTCGTTGCACAAGAAGCAAACAGAACAGCAGATAAACCTAAAACCGTTCCAACTTTTAATATTTTCTTCATGATTTAAAACCTCCAAAATCTTAAAATTTTACTACTAAGTTTTATCATATGTTTTTTTTTTATTTTTATCAAGTATAATTTAAAAGGTGTTTAAAAACATTAGAAATAAAGTAAAATAAAAAGAAAAAAAGGAGATGAAGAGAAACATAAAAATAAGCTATTTAGATAAGATAGTAAATATAATAATAAACAAAATAAAAATAAAATCCAGTAAAAGAAAAGATGGTAGACTAGGATGTTTAAAAAATCTGAAAAGAAAGTTTAATAAAGATTTAAAAGTGTGTAAGATTTTAAAGAAAACCAAATTTACTATTGCTAATTAGTTTAACCTCGTTGAATTTCTATTTTATTTTTAAACACTTTCAGTATAATTAAAAATATAGAAAAGATAATAAAAATAATCCAATCTTTAGATACTAATATCTTTTAAGATAAGTTAAATCCTGTTATACTTTAAATCTTAAAATTAAATTGAAGGAGGTAAAATATATATGGCAGTTGTTGTAGTTCAAGAGGGAGAAAATTTTGAAAAAGCTTTAAAAAGATTTAAAAAGTTATGTGAGAAAGAGGGTATATTAACGGAAATGAAAAGGAGAGAATACTACGAAAAACCTTCACAAAAGAGAAAAAGAAAACAAAGAGCTGCTAGAAAAAGATTGATAAAAGCATTAAAGAAAAAAGGTTTACTATAATTTATTTTGGGAGGTTTTTCCCATGTCTGCCCTTTTAAATAAACTTCAAACTGAAATGAAAAGTGCTTTAAAGTCAAAGGATACGGATAGATTATCTGTTGTAAGAATGTTAATTTCTGAAATAAAGAAAGAACAGATTGATAAAAAAAGGGAACTTTCAGATAGTGAAGTATTAGCTGTAATTCAAAGGTATGCTAAACAGAGACGAGATGCCATAGAACAGTATAAAAAGGCAAACAGACAAGATTTAGTTGAAAAAGAGCAAAAAGAGCTTAATATAGTATTAGAGTTTCTTCCTAAACAGTTAACTGAAGAGGAAATAATAAAGATTGTAAATGAAACTATAGAGGAAGTTGGAGCAACTTCAATAAAAGATATGGGAAAAGTTATGAAATCAGTTATGGAAAAGGTAAAGGGAAGAGCTGATGGAAGTTTAGTAAGCAAAATTGTAAAAGAAAAATTAAGTTAGTAAATTTAAGTTTATAGAGAGTATTTAGGAAAAATAGAAGGAAGAAAAATGTTAGATTTCGTTTTAATTCTTACATTTATATATTTATTGGTAGCCGGATTTTACTACGGACTTGCGGCAAGCACTATAAGATTTATTGGAGTAATAATAGGAATATATTTATCCCTTATCTTTTTCAAACCTATTGCATTCTTTATGAATAAATATCTACATACAAATGAAACTTTAGTAGAATTTCTATCTGTATTCTTTATTTTCTCTTCAATTATAGTTCTATCTTTTATGTTTAAAGTTCTAGTAAAGGATAAAGTTGAAGAAAATTACAAAATAAAAATTATTGACAAAATAGTTGGTGGCTTATTCGGATTATTCCTTTATATTTTCATACTGTATGCACTTATCAAATATTCAAATGAAGGCTCTATTATATATGATTTAGCCTCCCAATCTAAAATTATCATGACTTTGAAAGATTGGATAGAAAAATAATAGGTTTAACTTAAAAATCTTTAAAAGTTTAATCTGCTTTAAGAATAAATCACTTTGTCAACTAATCCTAAAATAAAATTTCATTTATAAAAATATTTTTTGATGTATCATTTAATATATCTATATGGTAAATAAATACAAACCTTTATGAAAAGGAGGTAAAGATGGCTTTCAACTTAGAAGAATTTCTAGAAAAAGATAAATTAAAAATTGGAGATAGAGAATTTAAATCTAGATTAATTGTAGGTTCTGGTAAATATAAAGACTTTGAGGAGACAGCTAAAGCTACAGAGGCATCTGGAGCAGAAATTATAACAGTTGCTGTAAGGAGAGTTAACATTACAGACCCTTCTAAACCTAACTTATTAGATTATATAGATACATCCAAAGTTATGATATTACCTAATACAGCAGGTTGTTATACAGCTGAGGAAGCTGTTTTAACAGCAAAACTTGCAAGGGAAGCTTTAGGACACGGATTTGTAAAACTAGAGGTAATAGGAGACCAAAAAACACTCTATCCAGATATGGTAGAAACCTTAAAGGCGGCAGAAATATTAGTAAAAGAGGGTTTTACTGTCCTACCGTATATTACTGATGACCCTATAATGGCTAAAAAGTTTGAAGAAATAGGATGTGCCGCTGTAATGCCTCTAGCTGCTCCAATAGGTTCAGGACTAGGTTTACAAAATCCTTATAATATTCTCTTTATAAAAGAGGCTGTAAATGTTCCAGTTATTGTTGATGCAGGAATTGGGACAGCTTCAGATGCTGCTATTGTGATGGAGTTAGGAGTTGATGGGGTGCTAATGAATACTGCTATAGCTCAAGCTAAAGACCCAATAAAAATGGCTGTTGCTATGAAACATGCAGTAATTGCAGGTAGATTAGCTTATTTAGCTGGTAGAATACCTAAAAAGATGTATGCTTCAGCATCTTCTCCGGTAGATGGTTTAATAGAGGTTAATAGAAGCAAAAAAACCTAGCCCGTTTAAAAATATGCATTTATCTTTATATAATGTTAATATTTTTTAATAAAAGAAAACATAGGAGGTATTTCAAAATGAAAAAGGGTGGTTTACTCCTTACTGCCTTATTAACAGCTTCATTTTTAGTAGCTTGTGAAAATAAAGGTGGAGAAGAACAAGCTCAACAACCTGCAGAGCAACAGGCAACTCAAGAGGAAACTGCTCCTGCTGAACAACCTCAACAAGAAGAAACTATGAATGAAGAAACTACAAATGAAGAAGGACAGGGAACGGAAGGAGAACAAGCTGGAGAGGAAGGAAACCAAACAGCTGGTGAAGAAGGAAACCAAGAAGGTGGTGAAAAGGCTGGAGAAGAGGCTAAAGGTGGGGAAAGTGCTGGTGGCGATGTGAAGAAAGGACAGCAACTATTTACAGCTAACGGTTGCACAGCTTGTCATCAAGAGAAGGCAGATACAGTTGGACCAGCTTTAGCTAAGATAGCTCAAGCTTACACTGGTAAAAAGGAAGATTTAATCAAGTTTTTAAAAGGTGAAGGAAAAGCTATAGTCGACCCTGCTAAATTTTCTATGATGGAGCCTAATTTGGCAAAAACTAAAGGATTAGCTGATGGGGATTTATCAGCTTTAGCTGATTACATTTTAAGTATTAAATAATTAACTTAAAAAAGCCCCCTAACTCTAAATGGGGGCTCCTTTATATTACCATTACCTATTTTCTAATATTCTATTTTTCCAGAGTATAGCCTTTCCTAAAATGTAATCTTTATTGAGGACTAAAACTTCCTTATTTAAAACCTTAATATCTCCGTTTATTATAACCGTATCAACATCTAAACCTTTTGATGAATAAACTATCTGTGTGTATGGGTCAAATAGAGGATTTAAATGTGGTTGTGTTATATCTATCAGTGTAATATCAGCTTTTTTTCCTATTTCTAAACTTCCAATTTTGTCATACTGTTTTATTGCTTTAGCTCCCTCTCTAGTTGCCATTAAAAGAGCTTCTCTAGAGTTAACAACAGTTGGATTTAGATTGTATCCTTTATGGAGTTTTGCAGCAGTGGATATTTCCCCTATTATATCTAAATCATCATTTGAAGCTGTTCCGTCTGTTCCTATAGAAACACAGATACCAGCTTCTAACATTTTAGGTATTGGAGCTATACCTGAAGCTAACTTTAAATTACTCTCTGGACAGTGTGATACTTTCACATTTCTTTTAGCCATTAACTCTATTTCTTCATCTGTTGGGTGAGCTACATGGGCAACTAAAACATTCTCCTTTAAAAGACCTAATGTTTCAAGATGTTTTATAGGTGTATTTCCATATTTTTCTTTTATCTGTTCAACTTCAAATTTCGTTTCTGAAAGGTGTATATGATACAGAAGGTTGTATTTTTCCGCTAAATCCATCGCTTTTTTCAGTGTTTCTGGGGAACATGTGTATGGAGCATGAGGACCAACTGCAACTGTGATATATTCAGAGTTTTGGTGTTCTTTATAAAATTCTTCCGTTTTAGCTATAGCTTCATCTGGAGTTTTTGCCCCCGGAACTGGAAAATCAAGTATTCCACTTGCTAGAACTCCTCTCATCCCAACTGTGTTTAAAACATCTGCCACCGCATTTTCATAAAAATACATATCAACGAATGTTGTGATACCATTCCTTAACATCTCGTAAACTGCTATCTCTGTCCCATTCTTAACAAACTCATAACTTACAAATTTTCCCTCTACAGGCCAGATATACTCCTCAAGCCAAACTTTTAAAGGATTATCACTTCCATAGCCTCTAAGTAAAGTCATTGCTGCATGGGTATGGGTATTAATAAGACCGGGAATAGCTATTTTGTCTTTGCAGACAATAGTCTTTCCGAAATACTCATTCTTTTTGTCCTTCCCAATGTCTACTATTCTGTCTCCTTTAATAACTATATCCGCATCTCTATACTCTGTTAAATTTTCATCCATAGTTAAGATATAACTAACATCAGTTAAAATTAAATCAGCTTCTTTCATTTCTCACCTCTTTACATTTATTTAAACTACTGAATTATTTTAAGGGAAATTATAATTTTTAGTGAAAAGATTTTTTAATTAAAAGAAGTGAAAGGTAAAGCTATTTTATTTTCTTGATTAATTTTTTTATATCATTTGGTATAGGTTCTAACTTTTTTAAATATTGAATATTTGAAAATCTGTAAAGGACTTTTCCATCATTGGTATAAATTTCTACAAACTTTATATTAAAGTTTTTATCAGTTTCCATAATAACCTTCTTTATTTCTTTATCTTTAGGTATTAGAACAAAAACATAATCATTACTTTTTCCCTTTGTGTATTCCCTTATACTTTTAAATAAATCTTTTATCTCCTTATTTGTTAGAAATCTCCTAAAGAGTTGTAAATAAAACTCACTACTTGATGCCTTCTTTCTATAACCTTCCTTATCTTCATAAGAGTATGCATATATATATCCTTTTGTGTCTACATAAATAAACATCTTTTCTGGTTTTGTAAATATAAATAAAACCTCTCCCCTTTTGTTAATTGTTAACTTACCAAAGTAAATATCTTTATCATCAAAATCTTTTATGTATAACTCCTCCTTTATATCTGCTTTAAATGTTTCATACTTCCTTAACTTCTTCTCAAATTTATCAAACAATGGGGTTGTTGCAAATGTAATATTAAAGATAATAAAAAAAAGTAAAATGGAAATTTTTTTAATCATGTTTACTCTCCAATCTCAATTATATATTTTTCAATCTCTTTAATTGAGCTTCCAATTCTTTCTTCTTGGGTTTTATCTTTATAATCTTCATGTCCAACGTAAGGAGCTTCTGTTATCATTTCACTTTCAGGTCTTAAGATAATATGTTTTATCACTCCGTTTTTGTCAATAAATAAGATATAAGGAACATCTACTTTAGAGATTTGATAGTTTTCTATAGCATCAGAGTAGCCCCTTAAAACAGGTATGTTGATTGGAGCTATTCTTTTTAGTTCTTGAACTTCCTCTCTATCAGACCTACTAAGTAAGACAGCCACAAAGTTAACTTTACTTTTATATCTATCGTAAAGCTCATTCATATGAGGCATAAAATCAAATGTTCCCGGTTTATCTCCTATTGCAAAAAATATAATAACAGCTGGTTTACCATCTATAATCTCCGATATAGAAGTTTCCTTTCCATCTTCATCTATACCATAAAAGTCTAAATATTTCTTTCCTATAAGTTGGTTTATTTTGTTCTCTTTAGGTAAGTCAGAATTTATACCTGTATTAGTATCAGTATCAGAACTTTTAACTGTAGCTTGTTTATTATCAACACTTTGATTTATATCCTTTGTGCCAACAACAAATAAAACTGAAAACACAACTAGAGCTATAAATGTTGCAAATATAGAGGTTAAAACTGCTTTGTTATTCATCTTAAACTCCCTTCAAAAGTTTTTTTCCTTCCTCTAAAACTTCTTTAAGACTACTTTCTTCAGGCATTTCTGCATAAATTCTTAAAACTGGCTCTGTTCCTGATGCTCTAAACATTATCCAACCGTCATTTTTAAATACAAATTTAATCCCGTCTGTTTTATCTATTTCCTTTATCTCGAACCCTGCTAATTCCTTTAAAGGTTCATCTTTCAGTTTATCAACTAATTTTCTACCTTGGTCTCCTTCAACTTTAACATCTTCCCTTAAATAGTAAGCTGAACCAAACTCATTGAAAACATTCTCTATGAGCTCACTTACAGTTTTATTATGTAAATACATCATCTCTAAAATCATAAGTCCAGCCAGTAATCCATCCCTCTCAGGAATATGAAAACCGAAACCGTAGCCTCCGCTTTCTTCTCCTCCAAAGGATATTTTTTCTCTTTCAAAAAGCTCGGCAATATATTTAAAACCTACAGGAGTTTTATACAGTTTTCTATTTTCTTTTTTTGCTATCCTATCAACTAAATAGGAAACAGAAACAGTTTTAGCTATAGCTCCCTCCTCTCCTCTGTTCCTTATTGTGTGTAATAAAAGTAATACATATCCCATCTGTGTTCCTATAAATCTGCCTTTCTCATCAACTATTCCTACCCTGTCACCGTCTCCATCATTTGCAATTCCAACTTTTCCATTTCCTGCAACAACTTTTCTTTTTAACAAAGTTAAATTTTTATCTATAGGTTCTGGATGTTGATTTCCAAATAAAACATCTCTGTAATGGTTAATCTCTACAACATCTATAAAACTGTCATTTAAAACTTCCCTTAATAGTCCCTGTGTTGCTCCAAACATTGCATCATGGATAACTTTTTCTTTCTTTTGTTTAAAAATATTTGGGGTAATATAGCTTTTTAACTTCTCAACATAGTATCTATTAAAATTCACTTCTTCCCAAGATTTAACACCTGTTTTTATATCATCTATACCTATTCTCTCCTCTATATCCTTTATAATCTCTGGAGTTGCTGGGCTACCAAAACCGGTTTTTACTTTATACCCATTGTATCTGTATGTGTTATGGGAGGCAGTTATCATTACTCCTTCATCTGCGTTAAGCTCTTTCGCCATAAGTGTTAGAGCTGGAGTAGAACAAAAACTAGATGAGAGTATCACTTTTAAACCATTACTTGAAAAAACCTCTGCCACTGCTTCAGCAAATTCATTTGATAAAAATCTTGTATCATAACCAACAACAACTTTCTTTCCACCTTTATCTTTTAAATGGGATGCATGAGCCTGTGCTACCTTTCTAACATTATCAAATGTAAACTCTTTTCCTATTACTGCTCTCCAACCATCAGTTCCAAATTTTATACTCATTTAAACTCTCCAACTTTTTATTAAGAAATTTATTTAAATAATAATCAATTTTTTGTAATATATAAAATTTTATTATGACAAAATCATATATACTTTTTAAAGAAGTTAAAATATTATTATAAAAAACTAAAAATGTGAGGGATAACAATGGGAAAATTAAAAGTTGTTGTTGATAGAGTTTTATGTGAAGGTATAGGTCCATGTGCTGAAGAAACTAAATATATTGAGCTAGATAGAAGACATAAAGCAGTTATATTAGAACCGGGAAAGGACAAGGAGAAATTATTTGAAGAGGTAGCTGAAAAGAGAAAACAGGAAGTTATATTAGATTTAACAATAGATGAAGAAGATGAAATATTTAGAGCCGCAGAGGCATGTCCTATAAAAGCTATATTCATATACGACCCTGAAACAGGGGAACAGTTATATCCTTAATCTACTTTAACTACGATTTTACCGAAAAACTGCCTACTTAAAAGCCTCTTGTAGGCTTCTTTTATATCTTTAAATTCAAATACTGTGTCTATAATTGGTTTAAGATTTTGAGGGAATAGTTTTAAGTAGTGTGATACTTCTCCCTTTGTTCCCATATACACACCATGTATAGTTATATTTCTACCGAAAATAACCCTTAGATTTATATCAAGATTTCCACCTGTTGTTGCTCCAAATGTGATTAAAGCTCCGCCTTTTTTAGTTGCTAAAATTGACTTGTTAAATGTAGCCTCTCCTATATGGTCAACAACTATATCAACCCCTTCTTTATCTGTTAACTCCAAAACTTTATCTAAAAAATCTTCTCTGTTGTGATTAATTACAAAATCAGCTCCTATCTCTTTAGCCTTTTCTATCTTCCAATCATCTCCAACTGTTGTTATAACTTTAGCTCCAAATAATTTAGCTATCTGTATTCCTGCAGTTCCAACTCCTGAACCACCACCAAGAATTAATACAGTATCTCCAGCCTTTATCTTTCCTCTACTAACTAAAGAGTGCCACATTGTAGTGTAAGTTATCCCTATACTTGCCCCCTCTTCAAAAGTTAAGCCTTCTGGCAGTTTGAAAACATTAATAGATGGAACTTTTATATACTCGGCAGATACTCCATCTGTTATAACTCCAAGTATATTAAAGGATTTACACTCGTTATCTTTTCCTGATAAACATTTTTCACAAACTCCACAGGATAAACCGGGATAAACGATAACTTTATCCCCTTCTTTAACATTCTTCACAGCTTTTCCTACTTTTACAACTACTCCACTACAGTCTGATGCGAAAATATGAGGCATCGGAATTTTTACAGGATACTTTCCCTCCATTACCCATATATCTAAATGGTTTAAGGAAAATGCTTTAACTTTAACTAGAACTTCATCTCCTTTTTCTATCTCTGGGATAGGAAACTCCCCAAATTGAATATTATTGAAATCTCCATGTTTTTCGTAATAGGCAACTTTCATTTTTTTCATAGTTAACCTCTCATACAAAGTTAACTATATTATTAATATCAAAATCTTCTATATTAGGTTTCTTTATTCTATTATGAACATCCTTCAACTGTTTTATATTTAAATCTCCCTTTTCAAAGGAAACCATAATATTCTTGTGTCCCGCTAAAAACTGTTTAACTGCAAAAACTCCAAATTTTGTTGCTAATATTCTATCAAATGCAGAAGGAGAACCTCCCCTTTGAATATAACCTAAAACCGAGTATTTAATCTCTGATATATTTATCTCCTTCTTAGATAGTCTCTCTAATAAAGTATTTCTTAAATCTTTCGCATATGCTACTCCTTCCGCTAAAACTATAATAAAGTTCTTTTTACCTTTTAGAAATGCTTTTTCTATACTTTCCTCTATTAGATACATAGGAAATGGATATTCAGGTATTAATGTTAAATCAGAGCCACTTGCTATTCCTGAAGCTAACGCTATAAAACCACTTTTTCTTCCCATTACTTCAACTATAAAAATTCTCTCATGTGAATAGGAGGTATCTCTTATTTTAGAGATAGCATCTACAACTGTATTAACTGCAGTATCAAAACCTATTGTGTAATCGGTGCCAAATACATCGTTATCAATTGTTTTGGGAATAAAAATAATAGGAATATCAAACTCTGCCGAAAGTAAATAGGCTCCCTCTAGTGAACCATTACCACCAACAACAAACAAACCATCTATATCTAATTTTCTTAAATTTTCATAGGCTATTTTTCTGTATTTAAATTCGGAAAATCTATTTTCCCTAGATGTTAATATGATAGTTCCACCTTTATCTATTATTCCTGAAACATCTCTTGTTGAGAGAGTAAAAAAATCATTTTCTATTAGACCTTTAAATCCTCTTTTTACTCCTAAAACTTCTAAACCGTAGTAATAACCGCTTCTAACGATAGCTCTTATACAGGCGTTTAAACCTGGTGCATCTCCTCCACTTGTTAAAATTGCTATTCTTTTCATTCTAAAATTACCTTTTTAATTCTGCAATTTGTTCTATTAAAGCATCACTGAAACCTTTGGATATTATCAATTCTAAATAATTTTGGGCTGATTTAAAAGATTGAAACTTTCCGCAGTAAATACCATAGAAATTTTTATACGGTCTAATAAAACACTTTTTTAGTTTCCTTTTTTTGATAAATACCTCTGCATTTTCTTTAGAGGATGTTAAGGCAATTCTAACAGAGTAGTAAGTTTTCAGTATTTTTGATTTTTTTAGCTCTTTAATCCTCTCTTTAGCTAACTTTCCATATTTGGTGTTATATTTAGAGGCTATAGAGTAATACTGATAAGCTTTATCGTATTTTCCATTTATATCTTCTAAATATCCAAGTAAATAATGAGAAAAATCTTGATATTCTCTATAAGTTGATAGCTGATAGAGATACTTTTTAACTTTATTTAATTTGTTTTTCCTTAAATAGTAAGAAACAAGAATTTTTAAAATTTCAGGATTTTTTTCTTTTAATTTTTCAAAATAGTATATAGATTTATCTATTTCTCCCAATTTATAGTGTGCCAAAGCCTTATAGTAATAAATCTTTTCTGATATTTCTTCCGAATAGTCTTTAATATTTTTACCTTCTTCGATTAGTTGTTTATACATACCTAATTTGTATAGGGAGATTAATTTGAAAATAAATACTTCCTTCGGTATATCTTCAAAACTTACAATCTTTTTATAATTTTTTTCTTCAAAATATATATTGATTAATGCTATTAGAAATTTCTTTTTTAGTTCTTTATCTTTTACATACGGAATTATTTTTTCTAAGATTTCTTTTAGTTTTTCATCATTTTTTATACTTTCTTTTATAATTGTTGCATAAACCCTGTCTTTAAAATCATCTGAGATATCCATTTTGTTTATAAAATCTATAAAGTCAAAAATTAGCTCATCATTTTTAGATTTTATTGCCGAGTATAACATTATTTTTAAAAGGGCATCTCTATTTTTAATGTCTTTAGGATATTCTTTTAAATATTTTTTTGCTTTATGGTAAGCTAAACTGTAAAATCCATCTTCATACAGTCCTTTAGTTAGGACTAACAGTCTTGTTCTATTAAAATCTTTGTTTAAATCTATTTTTTCTTTACTGTATGAAGTATCAGCTAGTAAATAAAAAGTTATTGCCCCAGCTAGTATAACTAAAAAATTTTTTCCCATTGATAGCTCTCAACTTTCAAGATTTTTATTAAAAAAATTTAACACAAATAAATATAAATGCTTTAATCTGATAAGTCTAATAGATTGAAAGAAAGAGAGAGGTTAAAATTTATAAAAAAATAAACTGGAGGTTATATATATGTCTGTATTAGTTGAGTTTGCAATGTTCCCTACAGATAAAGGGGAAAGTGTTAGTAGTTATGTAAGTAGAATAATAAAAATGATAGATGAGGAAGGAATACCTTATAAGCTTACTCCTATGGGAACAGTTTTTGAAGTTGAAAATATGGAAGATGCATTAAACATTTTAAATAAAGCTTACAAACAGTTAGAACCAGACTGTAATAGGGTTTATTCTGTTGTGAAGTTTGACATTAGGAAAAACAAATCAAACAGACTAAAACAGAAGATTAAATCTGTTGAAGAAAAACTAGGTAAGGAAGTTCAGAAGTAAACAAATACATAAATAAAATTACTTATAAACAGGTAATACAAATAGTTTTCAATGTATTTATTAAAAGGCTTATCTTAATATTTTGAGGTTCTATAAAATGGATAAAACACTTTTTATTATTGCTGGTGCAAATGGAAGTGGAAAAACAACATTTGCAAAAGAATTTTGTAAAGTAAATAATCTTCAATTTATAAACACAGATGAAATAGCAAAAAGTTGCAAAAGTGATATTGAAGCTGGAAAAAAATTTTTACAAATGGTAAGAGAAAAATTAAATCAAAATCATTCTTTTACTATAGAAACAACCTTATCAGGAAAATATATAAAATCAATAATTAAAGAAGCTAAATCAAAAGGTTTTAAAATAAAGCTCATTTATATATTTTTAAGCAACGTTAAAGAAAATATATTAAGAGTTAAGCAAAGAGTTTTAAAAGGTGGACATGATGTTCCTGAAAAGGATATTAAAAGAAGATATTTAAGAAGCAAAAAAATGTTTCTAGAAATAAAAGATACAGTTGATAGTTGGAGTTTAATATTTAATGGAGAAGATGATTTTATTTTAGTTGCAAGAAACAACCAAATTTATATAGAGGACTTATATAAAAAATTTTTGGAGGATTTAGAATGAACTTTAAATTGAATGATGAATTAGAATTTCAAATTTTGATGATAGGAAACAAAGCAGTAAGAAAAGCACAAAAAGAAAATTTAGAAAATGGGATACCAAATGTTTATTGTAAAGATGGTATTTTATACTTCCAACTTCCAGATGGGACTATAACAACAGAAATACCTGAAGTTTACAAGAAAATGGTAAAACCAGAATATTTAAAATAAAATGAAAGAATTACTAAATATATCTGATAATTATACAGAGTTTATAAAGGATTATTTAAAATCAAAAAATTTAAAGATAAGTAAAATAAGTATTATAACAGATGAAGACAGTCCTTTACCCTACTATGTTCAGATAAAACCTATTAAAAAATTTATTAATAAGAATGATGGTAGTAGGCTCATATTCAACTACCGAGTAGCCTGTTAATCAAGATATAAAAAACTATTTAGAAATAAATATTTTTGCAATTAAGATTATAAGCACACTAAATTTTTTTAGCTTAAAATATAAAAAAAATCCAGATAAAAGGTTGTTGATAATGATACTAAAGAAATTAAAGCTAATAAACTTTTTATCACATACAGAAACAGAAATAGACTTTCCTGAAAGAGGTATAGTTGCATTTATAGGAGAAAACGGAGCTGGGAAAACATCAGTTATAGAAGCTATAACATATGCATTAACAGGACAATCATCTAAAGGAAAAAATGACAAACTGGTTCAGTGGGGCAAAAACTATGCAAAGATTGAACTTGAGTTTAAGAAGGGAAACTATGATTTTAAGATAGAGAGAGAAATACATTTAAGAGGACAAAAAGCTTCCACATACGCAGTTGTCTATAAAAAGGAAAAGGGAGATTACAGACTTTTTTATCAGAAAAATATAAATAAAGAACTTCCAAAACTTACAGGATTAACGAAAAAAACATTCTTTTACACAACACTTATAAAACAAGGAGATATAGAGGGATTAATAACTTTAACACCATCTAAACGGGCTGAAATATTTGAAGAGTTATTAGACCTAAAAATCTATCAAGTTATTGTTGATAAGATAGGAGATTTAAGGAAGTTATATGAAAGGGAAAAGAACAGTTTAGCTTTAACAATTACTGAAGATGATAAAGAATTAGAAAGAAAGCTAAAGAGGTTAAACAGTGAGCTTAATAAATTAAAAAATCAGTTATCTGATAAAGAAAGTGAAAAAAATAAGCTCTATAAAGAGATTAAATCTTTAAAGGAAGAACTTAAAGTAAAGGAAAAAGAAAAAAATGCTCTTTTAGAGCTTGAAAAGGAAAGTTTAAAGAAGAAGGAGAGATTAAAACAGTTAGAAGAGAGAATAGAAGAGTTAAATAAAAAGATTTTAGAGATTGAGGAGCTAAAGATTAAACTGAAAAGTTTAGAACCAGAGATTAAAAGATTAAGAGAATATTTAGATTTAAAAGAAAAGTTTAATAAAGTTGAAAATTTAAAAAAGGATATTGAAATTTTAAAAGAGAAGTTAACGGACATTGAAAGAAATAAAAAAATTGTTCAAGAAAACAGGGAAACCTATGAGAAATATTTAGAAAATGAAAAAGAAGTTGGAAAACTAAATGAAGAGCTTTTAGCATTATCTAAATTAGAAGGTCAGCTTGAGAATTTAGAAAATGAAAAGGTTAAACTAAAAAATAAGCTATCAACTTATATGAAAGATGCGATAGGAATAGCAAAAAAATTACAAAGTTATAAAAATATCTATAAAACTTTAGAGTTAAATCCAACATTAATAAATCAATTTTTAAGCAATAATGAGGAAGATATAAAAAATATTGAGGAAGAAATAAAAAATTGTATTTCTGAAAGGGAAGTTGTAAAGAAAGAAGGGGAAAATTTAAGAAAACAGATAGATGAAATAGAGAAATTAGAGGGACAGTGTCCAACCTGTTTAAGACCTTTAGAAGAACATTCAAAAGAGGAAATCCTTAAAGAGTTAAATAGAGAAATAGAGGAAAAAAGGTATAAGTGGAAAAAACTAAAAGAGGAAGTGAAAAAGTTAGAAGATAATCTTAATAAGTTGAAGGAGATAAAAAAACTTTTAGAGGAGTTTAAAACTAAATACGAAAAATATTTAGAGATTAATGATGAAATAAAAAATTTAGATAATGAAATTTTTAAAGTTAAGAGAGCTTTATCTAAAAAGGATAAATTAGAGGAAAAATTAAATGAATGTAAAGAGTTTTTAGAAAAAAATAGAGAAACTTATCTTGAGTATAAAAATGCAGAGGCTAATCTGTCTAAATACAATGAAGAAAAATTAAAAAACAACTACAAATCTTTAGAAGAAAAACTAAACTCTCTATTGGAAGATTTAAAGGGCATTGATAGGGAAAAACTGGGAGAAGAGATAAGCAAACTTGAGATTGTAAAGGAAGAGTTTATAAAAATTCAGAACTCAATTTCTGAAGAGGAAAAAGTAAGAGATAGAATTGATAATTTTAATAGACAGATACAGGTCTTAAGAGAAGATATAGAGGAAATTTCTAAAGAATTAATTAATAAGGACAGATTACTGACTGAAATAGAGGAGCTTAATAGGAAGTTAGAGGATTTAGAGGTTAAATATAATCAGCTTACAGAGATTATCTCAAATGAAAAGATTAAGTTAAACAGTTTAGAAAATGATATAAAAGTCTTAAAGGATAGATTGAAAGAAATTAGAGATAAAAAGGAAAAAATTGAAAAGTTAGAATTAAAGGTAAAAAAAGCTAGAAAGATAGAGGAAATATTAGGAAAAAACGGAATTCAAAGGATTTTAAGGGACAATCTCCTCTATGAACTTCCTAAACTTATAAATGAAACTTTCTTAAAGTTTGGTTTTCCTTTTGAGCAGGTTAAATTTTCAGAGAATTTTGATATTTTCCTATTAGCCTCAACGAAGGAAAAAAATGATAGATTAGTTGATATTTCATCTATAAGCGGTGGTCAAAGAATTTCTTTAGGACTAGCGTTAAGATTAGCTTTAGCTAAATTTTTATCTTCTAAATCTTCCTTTTTAATCCTTGATGAGCCTACTATTCATCTAGATGAACAGAGAAAAAATGAGCTTGTTAATCTTCTAATAAAGCTTAAAAATGATGGTTTTATAAAACAGTTAATAATTGTAAGTCATGATAC
>QNZC01000014.1 GCA_003978565.1 Persephonella sp.
CCGTTAAAAAATATTTATAAAAGAATAATGCTTTAGAACTTATTCTATTACCAAGTAGCCTGTTAATTAAGATACAGGAAAATAACTGGAAATGCAACCTTTTTGCATCGACCCCCCAGTAATGCAAATATATTTTCTATTATATTCTCGGAAGCTGGCTTGTATCAAGGGTTTACACAGAATTATATTTTCTATTTAAAATGCAGAGTTAAATGATACCTAATATCAATTATCGGCAGATACTACAAAATAAATATTATTCTCATTAATTCACATAAAACTTAACAAGCTTTTTTAATAAAATATTTAGAAAATTAAAAGTTGAGGTGTAATAAATGGAGATAGTTATAGACAAAGGGGAGTTAGGAAATCTATTAAAGAAAGTTATATCTGCAACAGAAAAGAAATCTGCCTTACCAATTTTAGCCAACTTTTTAATAGGAGCTAAAGAGGATAGATTAACAGTTCAGGGGACAGATTTAGAAGTCCACGTTTTAGCATCAGTTTTTGCAAAGGTTGAGAAAGAAGGTTCTGTGTGCGTTAATGCAAAAAAATTCACTGATATATCTAGACTTTTACCAAAAAATGAGGTGGTAATAAAAGAGGAAGACAACAAATTAAAAATTATCTCAGGGAAAACTAAATATTCACTTCCAACGTCTCCAACAGATGAATTTCCACAGATGTATCCTTTTCCAGAGAACACATCTTTCACCATATCAGGAGACAGTCTCTTAGAGGCAATACAAAAGACTTTATATGCAACTTCTAAAGAGGAGAGCAGATATGCATTACAGGGAGTTTTATTTAAAACAGTTGGAGATAGTATAGATGTTGTGGCTACAGATGGACACAGATTAGCTTTATACAAAATAGAAAAAACAGGAACAGGTGAAATTGAAGTTATTATTCCTCAAAAAGCTTTAAATGAGCTTAAAAAGTTAGCAACGGATTTTGAGGATGTTGAAGTTGCATCAACAGAGCAATACACATTCTTTAAATCTAGGGATTGGGTTTTAATGACTAGAGTTTTAGAGGGAGCTTTTCCAGACTATACTCAGGTTATACCGGAAGATTTTAGTATAGAGATAAAGGTTAGTAGGAAAGAATTTTTAGAGGCTATAAAGAGGGTTTCTGCTATTGTAGAGGGAGAACCTAAACCTACTAAATTAACTTTAAGAAAAGGTGTTTTAGAGCTTAAAACATTTTCATCAGAATTTGGAGAAGCAGTTGATGAAATAGAGATAGATTATGAGGGAGATGAATACTCTATGGGATTTAACGCTAAGTATATAATAGATGCTGTTAGTGTTATAGATGAAGATAATATTTTTATAAAATTTACAAATCCAGAGGCACAGACTTTATTTACACCTGTTGAAAATCAAAACTATGTGGCAATAGTGATGCCTATGGAAATAAATTTCTAAAAGGGGCTGAAAGCAGTTTATTGAATTTTTAACTATAATTATCTAAAAATATTTATATAATTAGAAAGCTGTTAACAAAAATTGCATTTGATTTATAAAAATTTTCATTTTATAATAAAAAAATAGGCTGGTAAATCAAAATCCCGAGGGTAGAGCCCAAGGGATATTCCTGCCAGAGCTCCGTCCCGTCAGGGATTTACCAGTCTAAATTGCTTTGTGGTTTGTGGTGGTTTCCTAACCAAATGAACAGACATGCACGATTATGGACACGGAAAGATGGGACGGAAGAAAAATTTCCCCAGTTTTTAATTTTTCTGTTTCTTTTTCAGATTTAGATAAACCATTAAAGCTGTAATAGTTGCAGGAGTTATTCCCTCCAATCTTGAAGCATGTCCTAAGGTCATAGGTTTAGCTTTAGATAATTTCTGAATTGCTTCCTTTGTTAAACCGGGAACTTTCTCATAATCTATATCTTTAGGTATTTTAATATTTTCTAAGTATCTCATCTTCTCATTTAGTTTTTTCTCCCTCTCAAAATATCCTGAGTATTTAACATTTATTTCAACTTCATCAACTACATAATATTTCGTTGGAATTTCAAAGTCATATTTCTTTAAGTCTTTAACTTTCATTTCAGGTCTCTTTAATAAATCAAATGCAGAAACAGATTTTTTCTCATTTTTTACTAAAATCTTAGTTTTTTCCTCTTTATATCTGTTTAGCCAGTAATTTATTTCTTCTTCAATCTCTTTAACAAATTTATACTGTTCCTCTGAAATTACACCTAAATTGTATCCTTTCCTATAAAGTCTAAGGATAGGATTGTCCTGTCTTAAATAAAGTCTGTTTTCTGAACGGGATGTAAATAATCTATAAGGCTCTATAACTCCCTTTGTTGTTAAATCATCTATCATCACTCCGATATAACTTTCATCTCTCCTTAGGTAGAAGAGCTCTTTTCCTAATGCCCTTAAAGCCGCATTTATACCTGCAACTAATCCCTGTCCTCCAGCTTCCTCATAACCGGTAGTCCCGTTAAAGTTTCCAGCGTGGAATAAACCTTTTACCCTTTTTGTTTCTAAAGTTGGATAAAGCTCAGTTGGAGGAACAATATCATACTCAATTGCATAGGCAGGTTTTAAAAGAATTACATTCTCTAAGCCGGGAATAGAACGATACATCTCCCATTGTATCTCCTCAGGTAGAGATGTGGATAAACCATTAGGATATATACTGTTTCCATCTTTCGTTTCAGGTTCTAACCAAACAGTATGTCTCTCCTTATTTGCAAATTTAACTATTTTATCTTCAATTGAAGGACAGTATCTTGGACCTACCCCTGTAATAGCTCCTCCGTAAAGTGCCGTCCTGTGAAGATTGTTTCTTATTATTTCGTGTGTTTTAGGTGTTGTATAGGTGATATAACATTTTATCTGTTCCTTTTGACCTTCTCTAAACCAATATGAACCGTAAGGTTCTGTCCAGAAAGAGAATTTTGGAGCTGGTTCATCACCGGGAGCTTCCTCTAAAATATCCCAATTTATACTGTTTTTATCAAGTCTGGCGGGAGTTCCTGTCTTAAATCTCTGTAAAGGAAAACCTAAATCTCTATAAAACTTTGGAAGTTTATTTGCAGGTTTTTCCTCCATTCTACCTGCCGGTATCTGTTTATCTCCAATATGTATAACCCCATCTAAAAATGTTCCTGTGCTAACAACTATAGATTTAGCTCCTATTTTAATCTTACCGTCTATCTCTACTCCTTCAACTTCATTTTTATTTTCCTTTAAGAATATGTTTGTAGCTTCTCCCTCTATAACTGTTAGATTGGGAGTGTTTAATACTTTTCTTACCATATACTTTCTATACTCTTCTTTGTCAGCTTGGGCTCTTGGAGATTGGACAGCGGGACCTTTTCTCGTATTAAGCATTTTAAACTGAATACCTGTTTCATCTATGGCTTTACCCATTTCACCGCCCAGAGCATCTATCTCCCTAACAACTATACCTTTGGCTATACCACCTATCGCCGGATTACAGGGCATTAAACCAACTTTTTCTTTATCTAACGTTATAAGTGCAGTTTTAACTCCCATCTTTGCTGATATAAAAGCCGCCTCTAATCCCGCATGTCCTCCACCTATTACAACAACATCATATATATCATCATAAACTCTCATTTCCTTTACCTTGCCCTAATATTTTGCTAAATTTTATAACAAACTTTAAAGGATTAAAAATATAATCATCCAATTAAAATTTTCAATCTAAAATAAAAAATTGGAGATAACAGGTAGAAAGACAAGCTGGGCATACTGCAAGGTAGTGGCAGGTTTTTATAATCTTTTGATAATATTTTTATACCTATTGCTACCTATAAGTGTGCCTAACTATTGAAAAGGTAAACTAAAAGGATGCTATCTTAAATACTTTTCTAGTTTTTTTAATCTTACTTTCGCATCTGCCTCCAGAGCTAACATAGTAAACTTCTCCACAGGAAGTAAAAATTAGTAAAGGAAGAAGGAGTATAAATTTCTTTAAAAACTTCATATTTCTCCTCTACGGATAGATATTTAGATTTAATCTATCCAATGTATATCTTTCATCAAATCCAGCCATTAAATTAAAGTTTTGCACTGCTTGAGTTGAAGCTCCCTTTCCTAGATTATCTATAGCTGTAATAACTATAGCTAAACCTGTTCTATCATCCTTATTTATATAAATATCACAGAAGTTAGTCCCTACAACATTTTTTATTTTAGGTGGAGATGTTTCAAATCTGATAAAGAATTCATCTTTATAGGTTTGATAGTATAATTCCTGTAAATCTTTTAAAGACATATCAGTTTCAAAATGTATAGTTGCAACCATTCCCCTAGCAACAGGTAAAATATGAGGAGTAAATCTAATTTTTATCTCCTTATCTGAAAACTGATTTATAATATCCTCCATTTCTGGTATATGTCTGTGTAATACTGGAGAGTATGCGTAAGCGTTTCCAAAGGCTTCAGGATAATGGAAATTCTCTTTTAATTTTCTTCCAGCACCAGATATTCCAGAGAGAGCATTAATAATAATCTTATCATCACTTATTATATTTTCCTTTACAGCCGGATAAATTCCTATTAATGAAGCGGTAGGATAACAACCGGGATTAGCTACAATCTTTGCACTTTTTATCTCATTTCTATAAATTTCAGGAAGTCCGTAAACTGCTTTTTCTAAAAGTTCAGGGTGTTTATGTTTGAAATTATAAAACTCCTCATAGCTCTTTTCATTTTTTATTCTGTAAGCGGCTGACAGGTCTATAACTTTCTTTCCATTCTTATAGAGTTTATAAACCAACTCAACAGAAGGCTCATGAGGTAAACATAGAAAATAGTAATCAGCTTTTTCTAAATCTAACTCTCCAGAAAAGAGCAAACTTTCAAATCTAGAATGTTTAAAATGTGGGAAAATATCAGATAGTCTCTTTCCTTCATACTGCCTAGATGTAATTTCAACAACTTCTATATTTTCATTCTGAGATAAAATTCTTAAAAGTTCTAAACCTGTATAACCTGAAGCTCCTGCTATAGATACTTTCATTCTTTTCTCCTATAAAATTTCCTAAAGTAATAATTATATAAATCCTTTTACCTACCTAAGTTTTTTCATTTATTTTAACTTAAACGGTGATTTAAATTCGGGTTTGTTTTCAATGAAAAAAGGTAAACCTTCTGTTGTTTTTCCTTTTAGATTTATATGACAGTTAGAACAACTTTCTATAACTTTATGTTCCTTAGTTATGGACATCACCTTTTTATATGAATGACAATCAAAGCAGTCTGCACCACACTGATTTACAACATCTAATTTATGATTTTGATGACAGTTAATACACTGCTGTATTGGTTCATGGTTTGTATCTTTGGGTATTTTCATATGACACATCATACAATCACTATTACAGGCTAAAGACAAATCTACTTCTATTCCTATTAAAATTAATGTGATTACTAAAATCCTTTTCATATCAATTTCCTTTAGCTGTTAAATTTCAAATCTATTTTAGCTTTTATTTTTTTTACAGTTTATGATTTTATCTTAAATGTTATTTTACAATAATAAGCTTAAATTTATTTATAAAATCAAAATAATATTAATTCAAAAATATATTGACAAATTTTCCTTTTGTAATAAAATTAATTTTAGAAAAGTAAAAGGGGAGGTTAAAAGGTATGGAGAGAAAACAATTACCTACTGCTTTTATATGGAACCCATTTAGAGAATTAGCTAGATTGGAACAAGAAATAAATAAATTATTTAATGAGTTTATTCCAGCTCAAAGAACAGAGAATATAGCAGTAGCTCCAATTATACCTAAAGTTGATGTTTATGAAACTGAAGATAAGGTTATAGTAGAAGCTGAAATACCGGGAGTTAAGAAGGAAGATATAGATATTAAAATAAAAGATAATAATGTGATTATAAGGGGAGAAGTTAAAAGAGAAGAGGAAAAGCAAGATAAAAACTTCTTTAGAGCAGAAAGATTTTACGGTAAGTTTGAAAGGGTAATACCTCTATTTGTTGAAGTTAAACCAGAAGAAGCTAAAGCTAAAATTGAGAGCGGAATTTTAAGACTTGAAATACCAAAAGCTACAGCTGAAAAAGAAATTTCAATAAAAGTAGAATAAAATTTTGTCCCACCAATGACGGTGGGTTTTAAAACTATACTTTTTTCCATTTAGTCCCTACAGGGGTATCTTCTATAACAATTCCTAAATCTTTCAGTTTATCTCTAATGTAATCAGCTATATCGTATTTCTTCTCCTTTCTAGCTTTATTTCTAACTTCTATTAGAGTTTCCACTAAATTTTCATCTATTTTACTTTCAGTAATCTCCTTAGCTTTAATATCTTCCGTTTCAATACAAGGCTGTAAACTATCAAATAGACCAAATATATCCCTCAAGATTTTATAGATAACCTCTGAAGCTTCTCTGTAAGATTGTAAAGCCTTTCTGGATATTCCACCTTCACTAACAGCCCTATTTTTAATTATATTCATCTCTCTAACTAACTTAAATATAGATGCTAAAGCCTCTGGTGTATTGAAATCATCGCTCATAGCCTCATAAAATCCCTGTTCAGCTCTTGCTATCTCATCATACAGATGCCCTTCAAAATCTGGATTTTCTGGTAATTTTTCTAAAATCTTAATATCATCAATAGCATTCTTTAATTTTTCATAAGCTTTTTTAGTTTCTTCCATCTTATCCCAGCTAAAATCAAGGGGACTTCTATAGTGGACAGATAAAACTAAAAGTCTAAGTATATCAGGTTCATACTTAGAATGTATCTCCTTAAGGGTTATATAATTTCCTAAAGATTTAGACATCTTTTGACCGTTTACTGTTACCAATCCGTTATGTATCCAATATCTAGCAAATGGCTTATCTGTTAAAGCTTCCGCTTGAGCTAACTCGTTCTCGTGGTGAGGAAAAGTTAAGTCTAAACCTCCTCCATGTATATCTATAGTTTCACCTAAATGTTTAAAAATCATCGCACAGCATTCCGTATGCCAACCGGGTCTTCCCTTTCCCCATGGACTATCCCAAGCAGGCTCTCCAGTTTTGGACCTTTTCCATAGAGCAAAATCTAATGGGTCTCTTTTCTTCTCCGAAGTTTCAACTCTAGCACCAGCTATTAACTCATCTGGACTTCTTTTAGAAAGTTTTCCATACTCTTTAAATTTTCTAACTGAGAAATAAACATCTCCATCAACTTCGTAGGCATATCCCTTTTCTATTAACTTTTTTATAAAATCTATAATATCTGGAATATGAGTTGTTACTCTAGGCTCTATATCTGCAGGTTCAATTCTGAAATTTTCCGCATCTTCAAAATACTCCTTTATATACCTATCGGCAATAACTGTAAACGGAACACACTCCCTATTTGCCCTGTTAATTATTTTGTCGTCCACGTCTGTAAAGTTTCTTACAAATATTATGTTATAGCCTAAATATCTTAAGTATCTTCTTATCATATCAAATACAATTAAACTTCTTCCGTGTCCTACATGGTTATAATCATAAACTGTAACACCACAAGTGTATATTTTAACTTCACCGGGTTTTATTGGGACAAACTCCTCTTTTTTTCCTGTAAGTGTATTATAAATTTTTAAACTCATAATTTTTACCTCTAATTTAAATAATTACTTATTTAGTTGAAAATAATTTAAATTAGATAGATTTTTATGTCAAAAGTTAATCAAGTCTAACAAAAAAATATTAAATGAGAAAAACATATAAATTTTTATGCAAATTTAATGGAAAAATTTGAATTATAGGATAGATTTATAACCATAGATAATATTTAAAAAGTGGAAAGAAGATGTTAAAAAGAACCAGTATAACTGTATTAGGAATATGCTTATTAACAGATTTATCAACCTATGGGGCATCTTTAACAAGGGAAGAGGGAAAAGGTTTAATATCTCTAACTTACTATTATTACAATTCTAACACTTACTATGATAACAATAGAAACAAAATAAAAACCCCAAGATTTCACAAAAACGAGTTAAATCTGTATTTAGAGTATGGAATAAAAGATGATTTAATGTTTACATTTCAATCTGCAATTGACTATTTAAATCAGAGTGGCAATAGCTCCTTTGGAATTAATGATTTTGAGTTAGGATTACAAAAGAGAGTTTACTATAGAAATGATAGTGTTGTCTCTATAAAGGGAACGGCTATTTTTCCGGGATTTTACAATAAGAATGAAAAACCTTATATATCTTTAGGAAAATTTGGAGCTGAAATAAGCTTGTTAGAAGGTCTATATAAGGACAAATTTTATATAGATAATCAAATAGGTTATAGAAAGTATCAAAACAACATAAACTTCTTTAGAGATGTTTTGATGATTGGGATAAAACCTGTAAATAACTTTGAGTATATTGCACTATTTGATTTTTGGTATGGTTTAAATGGTAAACCTGAAGGTAGATTTACAGTAAATCCTAAACAGAGATTTTTACAGATGTATAACATCTTTAGATATAAATTAGGAGAAACAAGCATTGTGGCAGGTTTTTCTATGAATTTATACAGTGAAAATACAGGTTCGGGTAATCATATATTTTTAGGAGTTTGGAGAGAGTTTTAAAAATTAGGACTTAATAATTTCAAATTAAATAAATTTTGTTAAAAATCACTATGAAAGAGTTAAAATTTAGGGAATATACTGCTTATGCAATAGGTTTTTTAACAATTTTATTTAACCTTTACTTTTTTATAAAGGGTTATTTAAATGAGTTTTTCCCAGCTAAAGATGTTTTATTTATTAAAGAGAAGGTTTTAATAACAGTTTTTAAGGAGAATACACAGATTTTAGGTGATGGTATCGTAAAACCTATTCTACCTTACATTGTCAACCTTTTTATCCATAATATTCCATTATTAACTGCCTTAATATCTACATTACTTATTTTTACAATGATATTTTTTTTATCAAAAAAACCTATAAATTTATGGCAGGAATTAACAGTCGTTTCCTTAATAATTTTAAATCCATTATTTTTCTTAACAGCATTTAAAAACTATATTTTTACATTAACATTATTAGTGTTTTTAGTATCGTTATTCTCCATATATGTCTTCCTATATATAAAATCGAGACAGTATGTATATCTATTTTTAGGCTCTTTTCTACTTGGTTTCACATTTTTAGTAGATTATAGGTCTATATTTGCAACCTTCGGAATTATATTAATAACAATAATCAGCGACATATTAAAATTTCTAAGATATAAAAAAACTTTAGAGATAAAAAGATTATGGAATATAGTTTTAATTCTGTTAACACCAACATTATTTTTTATCTTCTTCTATACGTTTACCAACTTTTTAATAACAGAGAGATTTGTTTTTGACCTTTACAACAGATACTTAACCTTGGGATTTTATCCTACAGAGTATTTTTCTAACTTTTTCCTCTCTTTAACAGCTACACTTAAAGATATGTTGAAATACTGGTATTTAGTTCTTCCATCTATAGTAATTCCATTCCTATCAAGAAAGAAATTTTTTGGAGTTATACACCTAATATCAGGAGTATTATTCATTACAGGAATTTATTACTTTTCAGGTAGAGTTCCAGTTTACTATTTCCTAATATTTTCACTTTTACCACTTATATCAATAGTAGATACAAAAAATAAATATTTAAGTTTAAAAATGAACATCTCAATATTAAGTTTAGCCTTGGCATTTGGATTTACTCTTAAAGAGATAGATTTTAAGCCATTTTTACAGAAGGATAGGGAACTGGTTGATATGTATAATGCCTCTAAAGTTTTGAAAAATTTAAAAGGAAAGATAATTTTAGATGATAAAACCTTGTATCCTGTAGTTGTTTTTTATGGAAATGTAAATAACATAATCTTTCCATATCAGTTTGATTTTGTTTATTTCTATGCAAATCCTAAAAACAGCATAGATATTATTGTTATAAACAAAAAAGATAAAACAGATAAATTCCTAAAGAAATTTCCAACGGCAAAATATGGTTATTTGGAGGGTTATTATGTTTTATACGAAAATGAAACAGTCATTATATTTAAAAACATTAATCTTTCTTACAGTTCCACTGTTAATTAGTGGGTTTTCATTTGCTAATGGGGAAGAGTTAAAATGTGAAACTATCTTTAAAACAAAGGAGCTTAAACAGGCTTTTTCTAAAAGTCTAAATACAGAAAGTTTTCCTCTTTGGATAGATAGAAGGAATAATAGATACGAAGTAATAACTCTATCTACAGATGGTAAAAATTGTAATTTAGATATGAAAAGCATAGTAGCTGAAGGAAAGTATATTCCCCTATCTAAGCTTGGATATTATGATGATATATATATAGAAGGAAGCAATCCATACTTTCAGATATACTTCCCTGTATATAAAACATTTATATCTGGAAAGGCAGTATTTAATATTGAAATATCTCCTATTGCCAAAGAAGATAGTATTATATCGGTTAAGATAAACAATAAAATAGTCAAACTACTTAAACTTAAAGAGTTTGGTTATATTGGAAAAATAGAGATACCATTACAAGATTTTAAAAATAGAAAATTTGTGAAAATTTCTATAGAGGGGGATATAAAAGTAGGTAGAACTATCTGTGATGACATAAACGCCAAAAATATCTATATAAAAATAAATCCTTATAATTCCGGTTTCTATGTTTTAAAGGATACAAAGGAAAGGGATATTAAAACCTTCTTTTTTGATTATAGTAAAAGCTTTTATATAGATAAACTTGATATAAAGTCGTTAAAATTTTTCTACTATATACCTTCTGCAACAAACTGGATAAAGGCTGATGTAGATATTTTAAAAGATATAAACATTCCAAAGAAGATAATAAACTCTGAAGATAAGGGAAGTTTTACACAAGTTGAAAAACTATCTAAAGGTTTTTTATTAACTACAGGTAATCCTGATATAGTTTCAAACTTTATTCTCAAATCTACATTAGTTTCAGAAATAAATAACAGTGATGTAAATCAAAATCAGGAGAGATTAAGTAAAAATGTTATTACACTAAAGGAGTTAGGAATTAGTAATCTAACTCTATCTGGGGTAGGTGTATTAAGTTTCTATATTCCATTTAATACTGCAAGATTAGGAGGTTTACCTGATAAACTACAGTTTAATATGTTTATATCCAATTCAGCTATAGACGAACATGATAGGGCATTTCTAGAGGTATTCGTTAATGACAGTCTCGTAAAATCGTATCAATTGAAAGATATATCTACAGAGAGAAAAGGTTTAATTATAGATATACCTAAATCTCTACTGGGAGCAGGCTTAAACAACATATTAGTTAAAGTTAGTTATTATCCATCTTCAGACAGATGTATAGGAGCAACTCCAAATATAACTGTGTCTCTTGATAATAATAGTTATTTTAAGTGGAGTGAAACTATAAAAAATGTTTCTAAAGTTAGAGATTTCTTAAATATGGTAAATGGAAAAGTTGCTGTAGTTGTAGATGGAAAGCCAGTTTTAAATTCAGCATCTTACTTACTGGAAATATTAGGAAAGATAAACCCGAATATCTCGAAACTAGATATTTATTCAAAGTTGTCAGAACTTTCTCCATCTCAATACGACTATATAATTATGTTTCTAAATAATAAAACAGCCCAAAAAGTTTTAAATAATAGGAATGTTCCTTTAAGAGTAGATAACAAAGGTTTCAGTATATTCAATATACAAACAGGTAAACAGTTATTTAGGTTAGGCTCAAATGAAAGTATTGGCTTTATGGAAGTTATAGACTACGAAGGAAAAACAACACTGGTAGTTTCCTATATAAACTCACCTGATATGCTTAAAGGTATAAAACTCTTTAACCCTGTAAATATAAATAGTTTACTTGGAAATTTAGTTCTGTTTAACTCTAACGATTACTCAATTTATAACATAGGAGACTATATAAATATTGAGTATGTATCTGAAAAAGGTCTCTTCTACTACTGGAATAACTACAAAGTAGTAATAATATCTATACTTGCAGGAATAGTAATTCTATTTGAGATATTTGTGATTAGAAAGTTAGTTAAAACAAAGAGAAAGAAACAAGGTAGATAAAGATGGATAACCAGATAATCTACTTTGAGGACTTTTTACTTGTTGAAGACATTTTAGATGTGGAGCAGTTTGACAAAGTTTCTGAGTATAGAAAGGAAAATAGACTAAACTATATAGAGATTATTACAAAAATCTTTAAATACACTTCTTATGAGAGGTTAATAGAGGAAATTTCAAAATTTTATAAACTTAAGATTATTTCCTTTTCCTCAAATTCCCCTATTTTAAGAATTCCAGATAATTTTTTAGATGTAGATAGTGAAGTTGCTAACAAAGTTGATATAAACGATGTGATGAATATGGAAACATTTCCAATAAAGTTCAAAGATGGAGAGTTAACATTAGTCTCAACAGTTCCATACTTAATGGAAGCTTTACTAATTTACAAAGAAATTTTTCGTCCAAAGAAAATTAAGTATGTATGGACTGATAAGAGAGTTTTTGACGAATTGGTAAAGAAAGTTTATGATGAACAGATAAGGGAAAAAACATTAGAAGGAATAAGTCCAAGACCTGAAGAGGAAACTGCTTATTCTGTTTTTTCTAGGACACAAGCTCTGGTATTTGGCTTAATGTTATTAACTGTTGTGTATGGACTTTATTTAAATGCTTTAAAAACTTTGGTAATAACAAATCTTTTTATACAGATTTTGTATGTTTCATTTATTGGTTATAAACTCTTTCTAAGTTTCTTTGGAGAGTTAGACACATCAGGGGAAAATGTAAAAAATGAATTAAAAAATTTAAATAATGGGGAGCTTCCTTTTTACACAATTTTAGTTCCAGTTTACAAAGAAAAAGAGGTAATTCAACAGCTTTTAAGAGGTCTATCTAAACTTGATTATCCTAAAGACAGAATGGAGATTTTAATTCTTCTTGAGGAAGATGACAAAGAGACAATAGAGAGTGTAGAAAAAACCTTAAAAAATCCAGCACTTAAAGAGTATAACTTTATACCTATCGTTGTTCCCAACTACCAACCGAAGACTAAACCTAAAGCTTGCAATTATGGGCTTATATTCTCTAGGGGCAAGTATCTTGTGATATATGATGCTGAAGATATACCAGAACCTAACCAGTTAAAACTTTCAGTTTCAGCATTTAAGATATTTCCTGAAAAGTATATATGTTTCCAAGCCCATTTAAACTATTACAACACATCACAGAACTTCCTTACTAAAATGTTTACACTTGAATACTCCTACTGGTTTGATTATATGCTACCGGGACTATCCAAATTTAACTTACCTATTCCTCTAGGTGGAACATCAAACCATTTTAGAACGGAAAAACTATTTGAGCTTGGAGGATGGGACCCTTACAACACAACAGAAGATGCAGATTTAGGAATGAGAGCTTATTTAAATGGCTATAAAATTGGAGTTATTGATAGCACAACTTATGAGGAGGCAAACTCTAAAATTGGAAACTGGATTAGGCAAAGGTCTAGATGGATAAAAGGATATATGCAGACATGGTTAGTTTATATGAGAGAACCTACTAAACTTATTAAAAATTCTGGATTTAAAGGATTTTTATCATTTAATATGCTAGTTGGAGGAACTTCATTTATATTCTTAGTAAATCCTATCCTATGGCTTATCTTTATATACTGGTTAATAACTAGAACAGAGCTTATAAGACCTCTATTTCCACCTGAAGTATACTATATAGCCCTTATTAACTTAACTCTAGGGAACTTTTTGGCAATCTATTTAAACTTACTTCCTATATTCAAGAGAAGATTATACACATTACTACCCTACGCATTTTTAAATCCTGTATACTGGATACTTCACTCAATAGCCGCATATAAAGCTTTATGGCAGTTGTTCACAAAACCTTACTATTGGGAAAAAACTCAGCATGGCTTAAGTAAAGCTAATAATTTAGAAGAAAACTTAAAATTAGAGGAAAATTTACAGAAAGCTTAGATATTTTTTGTTTCTTACATATTTAACTTTTACAACTGTTGGAATATCATATTCATACACAAAAATTTATACTATTAGTTAACAGTTCCTATTATTGATTTATAATTGGTAAATGTGTGATATATCTTTAGATTGGAGGTTTATAATTTGAAATATGAAATAACAAAAAAATTTAAGTTTGAAGCTGGGCATAGAGTTTGGAAACAAAATTTACTGTCTGGTAAAGGTTCTAAACTATTAGATAAAGAGATACCACCTAATCCATGTTTAAATATTCACGGTCACAGTTATAAAGTTGAGATAACTGTTGGTTCAGATAAACTTAATGAACAGGAGATGGTTATTGATTTTTACCATATAAAAGCAGCTTTAAAGGACTTAATAGATAACCAGTTAGACCACTCATTTATAATTGATAAAAATGACCCACTCTATCCAAAGTTTAAGGAAAATTTCGGTTTCCTAAAGCTCTTTGTGGTTGATTTCTGCCCTACAGCTGAGGCATTAGCAAAGTTTATATATGAGTTTTTAGAAAAGAAATTAAAAGAAGCTGGGCTTTTAGAAGATATAAAGGTTATTAAAGTTGTTGTTTGGGAAACAGAAACAGGAAAGGCAGAGTATAAAGGTTAACAATGGAAATATTAAAGTTATCCTTTGTTATATTCGTAATGGTGTCAATCACAGTAGTTTACTTTGTTATCGGTTATAAGTTTCTAAAAAAGTATAGAGGGAAAGATAATGGCAATAATAAAGGGTTATAAAGGTAAATATCCTAAAATTGGGAAAAATGTTTTTATTGCTGAAAATGCAGTCATCATAGGAGATGTTGAGATAGGAGATGACTGTAGTATCTGGTATAATACAGTTATTAGGGGAGATGTTAACTATATAAGAATAGGAGAAAGAACCAATATACAAGATGGAACAGTTATTCATGTCACTAATAAAACACATCCAACAATTTTAGGAAAGGAAATTACAGTAGGGCATAAGGTAATGCTCCACGGTTGTGTTATAGAAGATAGATGTTTAATAGGTATGTCCGCTACAATTATGGATGGTGTAGTTGTAGGAAGAGAAAGTATAGTGGGAGCTGGTGCATTGGTAACTCCTAATAAAAAGATAGAACCTAGGTCTCTGTGGGTAGGTTCCCCAGCTAAATTTAAAAGGAAATTAACAGAGGAAGAGCTTAAATGGTTAGAAAAATCTTACAAAAGTTATGTGGAATATAAAAATATATTTTTGTCTGAATAGAAATTTCTAAATCATCGGCTTATATTAGTATTTACTTTCTTATAAATAAAAATTAAAATTAAAAGTAAAGTTTTCTTAATTGAAATTTTGTAGGGGGTAGTTATGGCAACAGGAAGAACTTTAGAAGCATTAAGAGAGTGTATTCTCTTTGCGAAAGAAGAACTTGGAGAAGGATTAATTTCCTCTGATATTTACTCAGACGATGGATTACCAGTCGTCGAAGGACATAACGGAAATCCAAAGGCAGCAGCATTATTTGCTAATATAACCGATTATATAAGAAAGGCTGTTGTATCTTCTAACTTTCCAAATCTTGGGGACTACTATATGGTAAATTTAGAAGATGATAGATTAGTTATTGTTTTATTAACTCCTCAATTCCAATGGAAAATGTTGATAGACCACAGAAAGATAAAGTTAGGTTATCTATTCTCCATATTCTTCCCTGAAGCAATTAAGAGATTTAAAGAAGCTGTTAATGTAGTTTAAGATTTCTTTATTAAAAGGGGGGGAAGGATAAATTATATGTTTCCCCCAAAATTATCAAAAATGCTCTTTTGTTTTAATAAAAAAGGAAAAGGATAAGAGATTATTAAGATAATAAATTATATTCTTTTAGAACAGATTTTAGTTTCTCTTCATTTTCTCTATTCATATAGTATAAAGGTAGTCTGAACTCTAAATCATCAATTAAACCTAGCATATGAACCGCTGTTTTTACAGGAATAGGATTTGTCTCTATAAATAAAGTTTTAAATAATTTCCAATATCTATTATGGATTTCTAAAGCTTTATCAAATTTACCTTCTAATGCATACTTACACATCTGAGCTATATCCTTTGGAACAATATTATTAGCTACAGAGATAACTCCCTTAGCTCCTACAGCCATCATTGGTAATGTTAAAGCATCATCTCCAGATAAAATAACAACATCTTCATTGGTAAGATTTATCATCTCTGAAACTCTTGCTACATTTCCAGTAGCCTCTTTTATCCCTATAATGTTAGGAAAGTCTCCATACAGTCTAGCAAATGTTTCCGGTAGCATATCAACACCTGTTCTTGAAGGAATGTTGTATAAGATTAAAGGTATATTTGTCTCTTCTGCTATAGCTTTAAAATGTTGATATATACCTTCCTGAGTAGGCTTGTTATAGTATGGAACTATCTGTAAAGAACCGTCAGCTCCAAACTTTTCAGCGGATTTTGTTAACTCAATAGCTTCATGGGTTGCATTGGCACCTGTCCCTGCTATTATCGGTATTCTACCTTCTGCCATATCAACAACCATCTTTATTAAATCCTCATGCTCTTCAAATGTTAAAGTTGCACTTTCCCCAGTTGTTCCAGCTACCAATATTGCATCTGTTCCATTCTCTATATGGAACTCTATGAGCCTCTTTAGAGAAGCTCTATCTATCTCTCCATCTTTAAATGGAGTTATCAATGCAACTATTGAACCTTTAAACATCTTTTCCTCCAAGTTTTTCGTTTTTTACTCTTTTACTATAAATTAAAAAAAAAATCTACAATTACATTTAATATTAATTAATTTTCCTCAAGCTTTCTATTTCTAAATGCCAGTATTATAAGTAATGTTAATACACCTAGAGCCCAGTAAACCCATACTGGTATAGGGAAAGGGTCTCCTGTCGCATATGAGTGTAATCCTGACAGATAGTAGTTAACTCCAAAGTAAGTCATCAGTATTGAGAAGTATCCTAAAACTGAAAGGACAGCCATTTTAAAAGGAGAATACCAGTCCTTAATATATTTAAGGTGAACTATTGCCGCATAAACAGCTATAGAAACAGCTGTCCACGTTTCTTTAGGGTCCCATCCCCAGTATCTTCCCCAACTTTCATTAGCCCAAATTGCTCCTAAAAAGTTTCCTATAATGATTAATGATAAACCAACTATAAGTGATAACTCGTTTATCTTTAGAGCTTCCCTTATACTGTATTCTATCTTTTTAACTCTTTCCTCACCTACCAGTCTTCTATCCTTTATAGCAAAGAGAATTAAAGTTAATATTCCAAGTATTGCTGATAGCCCTAAAAATCCATAACTTGCCGTTAAAACGGAAACGTGAATAAGCAACCAGTAAGATTTTAACACTGGGACAACTGTTGTTATTTGTGGGTCTAACCAACCTAGATGAGCTGAAAATAGGAATACTCCTGCAAACAAAGACTATACCTGCTAATGCAACAGCCCAAGATATAAATAACATACTTTCATATGCATCTGTCCAAGGTGGATGTTCTGCTATATACCACCTTAAAGCTAATCCTACAGTGTGTATTAAAAATGCTACTGCTAAACCTACTGTTAATAAAGTTTTTGCTAATTTAAAATCTCTGTTTGGTAAGAATATCTGTAGAAAAACTAAACCTATAGATAAAAAACCCACTAAAAAGTATAGAT
>QNZC01000060.1 GCA_003978565.1 Persephonella sp.
GTAAAGAATTGGTTTGGGGATAGGTTTAATACAAAATCATTTGAAATAGCACAAAGATATGTATTAGTTAGCTTTTTACTTTACAACTTGTATATGCTCGTAAGACTTTGTTTTTCTATTTTTCTATTTCATCTTTTTCTTATCCGCTTTATTTCTGTTTTTTAGACTTTTTAAACACACTTATATCTTTTAAAAACAGTTTAATAATAATAGCCTAACTAATAAATTTAAAAAGATAATGGAATTTCACATAGAGGGAGATTTAATAGTGTTTTATATAGGATAGAGGAAGAGGAAAACACAAAGTTTATACAACTAATTAGAATTGAAACTCACAACGATATATTTAAATAAATTTTTCTCTCCAGATATAAAAACAGTTAGCACTCTAAAATATTTAGAGATGATAAAAAACTCATAAAAATTCGCTAATGTTTTCCTTTAACCTTTTAAATTCTTGCTTATGTTATTTATTTCTTTTAACAACTCGTCAACCATTTCCTCTTCTGAAACCCTTTTTAGAGGTTTACCTTCTTTAAACAGAATTGCTGATTTATTACCACAGGCTAAACCTATATTTGCCTCTCTAGCTTCACCTATAGCATTAACTACACATCCCATAATTGCAACTTTTAAAGGTAAATCTATTCCTTCTAATCTCTCTTCTACCTTTTTAACTATCTCTGGAAGATTAACCTCAATTCTTCCACAGGTTGGACAGGATATAATCTCAACACCTCTCCTTCTTAATCCTAAAGAGCTTAAAATCTGATATGCCACTTTAACCTCTTCTACAGGGTCAGCTGTTAGAGAGACCCTTATCGTATCTCCTATTCCAAAATAAAGGAGTATTCCAAGTCCTACCGCTGATTTTATAGAACCCTGTTGTAATGTTCCAGCTTCAGTTATTCCTATATGTAAAGGTATATCTGTCTTTTCAGCGAATATTCTATTTGCCTCTATATTCTGTAGAACATCAGAACCTTTAATAGAAACTTTAAAATTTGTAAATCCTACACTTTCAAAAAATTCAGACCAGTATAAAGCACTTTCAGCTAAAGCCTCCCCTGATGGATAACCATACTTTTCTAAAAGTCTTTCCTCTAAAGAACCTGAATTTACACCTAAACGAACAGCAATATTTTTTTTCTTACACTCCTGTAATATTTCTCTTATCTTTCCCTTATCGTTTATGTTTCCGGGATTTAGTCTAATTCCCGCTATACCACTTTCAAGGGATATAAACGCAATTCTAGGGGAGAAGTGAATATCTGCAATTATTGGAACTGGAGAGTTTTTAGCAACCTCTTTTAAAGCTAATGCATCCTTTTCTGTTGGAACTGCAACTCTAACAAGCTCACAACCAGCCTCAACTAATCTATTTATCTGATTTAATGTTTCCTCTATATTATGGGTTTTTGTATCCGTCATTGATTGAACAACAATAGGAGCATTATCTCCAATCTTTACATTACCAACATAAACTGCTCTGGTTTTTCTTCTCTTAATCTTTCCGTATTCCATCTGCCTTTAACCTCTTAAACTCTGTTTTGAACTCTTAATATTTTTCCAAACAGTTTTAACTGTTTTAAAACTTCCCTTTTTACTTTCGTTTTTCTTTCTCCCTTCGCATCTTGTAAGACAACAAAATCATCTAGCTCATTTAAAAATCTAAACATTCCCCATCTTTTATTTTCCTCTTTAAACAAAACCAAATCGTTTTTTTCTAAGGTTAAAGGAGGAATTTTACCAACTAAAGCCCAAACAGTTTTTATATTTAACCAGAAGGTGTTTTTTTTAAAATCTGGAATATGCTCTATTAAAACCAAAGGTGTTTTTATCTCTTTATACTCTTTCAAATCTCCATTTTCATCTAACAGAAATGAGCTTAAATAAACTATTTTTTCCATTAGCTTTATTTTTTGAATTCCTTAAAGTTGTGTTTCAAGCCAAATATTATAAAGTATTTTTAATTTCTAAACTGCCTTGTATGATTTAATTAATAAAACTGTATAAGTGTTCATTTAAATGGAAGAATAATTCTTGTTCCAATTAAACATTAGAAGCATCTTCTAAATTTGACTTTTCAATTACAACATTCAACTTATTTCCAAACCAAACATCATTCTGAAAAAATGGGATTTCTATTACAAGATTACTCAAAATTTTCCTTTTTAAGTTCTCTAGTCATAAGTGAATTTACAGCAGTGTTTAAAGGTAAACCTTCATAAACAACTTTATAAACTGTTTCAGATATAGGAAGTTCTAAATTATACATATCAATCAACTTTTTTATAGCTTTAACAGTTTTAACTCCCTCTACAACCTGTTTAACTTCCTCTAAAGCCCTTTTAACAGATAATCCCTTCCCTAATAAATATCCAAACTGTCTATTTCTTGATAGATTTCCAGTAGCAGTTAGAACTAAATCTCCTAAACCAGAAAGCCCGTATAAAGTTTCAGCCTTTCCACCGTAAACTTTAGCCAGTTTTGTCATTTCATAAAGTCCTCTAGTTATCAGTGAAGCCCTTGCATTATTTCCAAAACCTAAACCATCACTTACTCCAGTTGCTATAGCAATAACATTTTTTACAGCACCGCCTATCTCTACCCCTTTAATATCATTTGAAAGATAAACTCTAAATGTTGGAGTTGTTAATAGATACTGTAAATTTTCTCCAATACTACATTCACCGGCTAAAGTGATAGCTGTGGGTAATCTTTGGGCAACTTCTTTGGCAAATGATGGTCCAGACAACACAAACAGATTTTTTCTTGGTATTTTTAGTATCTCTTCTAAAATATCTGAAACAAGTTTTAAACTTTCTATCTCTATTCCCTTTGAAGCAGATATTATATATCTATCATTTAAGTTTAGAGCCAAATCAGATAAAGTTTCCCTTATAGCCTGTGTAGGAATAGCTATTATGATTATCTCTGAAGTTTTAAAAACTTCCTCTAAATCTGTTGTTCCTTTTATATTTTCATTTAAAATAATCTCAGGAAGATATTTAAAATTAACTCTTTCCTTATTTATACAGTCAATTAAATTTTTATTTTTTCCCCAGATAGTTACTCTTTTAAACTTTTCAGATAAAGTTTGAGCTAAAGCTGTTCCCCAGCTTCCACTACCTATAATTCCTAAATTTTCCATCATTCCCTATTACTTTCTTTATTTTTTTCATACCATTTTTTATCTCTCTCATCTACAACAGTTCCCTTTTTCATCCAGTAAAACATAAGAAAAAATACAATTGAGAACATAGCACCAAAGATAACAACGGTTAGGATAAGTTCTACAGTTTCGTTCAAATTAATTTCCTCCTATTGAAATTAATAAAAAATGTTATAAAATTTATATAATAATGTAAAAATATTATAATAAGGTCTTTCCAAAGACAAAATATTTACCACTTGTTTTTTACTTTACTGTTTGCCTTTGTGGAGGGGCAAATCCCGTAGAAGCAAAGGTTAAAAGTATTCCGTGAGTTCTTACCTTTCTGGTAAGAATAACGGATAGTATATCCCTACCCAATAGAGAGGTAGGCGAAGGACACTTAGTAAGAGGTTTTTTTGATAATTTTTTAGTATGTTTTATCATCTTTTATCACCTCTGAACAGTGTCCGTCTAGTATTTTTACAACTTCAGTTAAAGAGTTTACAACTAAATCTGGTTTAAATTCTTCAGTTATATCTTCTTTTTTATACTTTCCTGTAGTTATAAATATCGTAAATAAACCTAGCTCTTTAAAAGGTTTTAAATCTGTAAATAAATCATCACTTAAAATTGCTATTTCATTTAAAGGAATACTATTAAAATACTCTAATAATTTTTTATTATACTCTTTACTATTCTTTCCAAAATGAATGAAATCCTTTTTAGTTGCATAGGCAAACATATTTGAAACAGAACCAACTCCCGGAAATAGTAAACTATCATCATCTTTAGTTATAAGATTTTTATTTAATGCTAAAATTTCTGCATTATTTTCCTTTATTGATGTAGTTGCTATCTTCATCTTCTCAAAATTGAACTCTTTATCCTGTCCTATAACTACTGCATCAACATCTGTAGAGTTTTTAACATTAAACCCACTCTGTTTGAAAAAGTTTTTTAACTCTTTTGAACCTATAACAAACAGATTTTTTAAATTTCTACTATTTAGATAATCAGGAATAACAACAAGGGGAGTTATCAACTGATTTAAACTTATATCGATACCATTTTTCCTTAAACCTTCTACTAACTGACTAGGTGAATAGAGAGAGTTATTTGTTGCTATCTTAAATCTGATGTTTTTTTCTTTTAAAAATTCTATAAATTTGGGAGCATCCTCAAATGGAGCTAGGGCTTTATCCTTCGTTAAAACCCCATCTAAATCTATGATTAAACCTTCTATTTTCATTTAATAACCTATCTTATTAATATTTTAATAAATAAAAATTTTAAGATATATTTTTAGAATTTCCTATATTTGAAATTTGAATAAAATAAAAAGTAATAATAAAATTCTAATTTCTAAAAATTTAAGGAGAGAATGTTGAAAGTAAGAATAGGAACAAGAAAAAGTAAACTTGCCCTATGGCAAACTGAATTTATAGCTAAAAAAATTAAAGAGTTTTTTCCAGAAGTAGAGATAGAAATTGTAAAAATAACAACGAAAGGGGACAAAATTCTAGATGTTCCTTTAGCTAAAATTGGTGGAAAAGGTTTATTTGTAAAGGAAATAGAAGAAGCATTATTAAATAATGAGATTGATTTGGCAGTCCATTCATTAAAAGATGTTCCAACTTATTTCCCAGATGGATTAGGTCTTGGAGCTATAACTGAAAGAGAAGACCCAAGGGACTGTTTAGCTTCTATTAAATATAACACTTTAGAGGAGCTTCCTAATGGAGCTACAGTTGGAACTAGTTCTTTAAGAAGAAAGTCTCAACTCTTAAAATTAAGACCAGATTTAAAAATAAAGGATTTAAGGGGAAATGTTGATACAAGGTTGAAAAAATTACAAAATGGTGAGTATGATGCGATAGTTTTAGCATATGCCGGTTTAAAAAGATTAGGTTTAGATGATAAAGCAACATATATTTTTTCACCTTATCAGTTTATCCCTGCAGTAGCACAGGGATTTTTAGGAATAGAGATAAGATTAGATGACAAAAAAACTGCTGAAATAGTAAATAAATTAAATCATTATGAAAGCTATTTAAGAGCAGAAGCAGAAAGAGCATTCCTAAAAAGATTAGAAGGGGGCTGTCAGGTTCCATTAGGTTGTTATTCAGAGATTTCAGGGGACAGTATAACACTTACAGGTTTTATATCTGATTTAAGTGGAAAGAGATTTTTAAAGGAAACATTAAAAGGAAAAAAATGGGAGTATAAAGATTTAGGGGTAAAACTTGCTGAAAGGTTATTGAAGAAAGGTGGGGAGGAAATCTTAAGAGAAATTTATTAATAATAGGGGGGCTTAAAAATTGAATATTTTTAAACTGTTAAAAGGAACTAAATTATTAAAAGTCGGCTCAAATCCATATGTTTATCACATATCAAACCACACTGAAGATATAAAACCATACACTTTATTTATTGCAAGGAAAGGCTCAAACTTTGACCCACACAAGATTATTAGACAGGTAGCTTTAAAAGGTGCTAATGCTGTAGTCTTACAAGATAGAAATGTATTTAATCAACTGAAAGATTTAGATATAACTGTTGCTCTTTCAGATAACATATTAAAGGACCAGGCTCTAATTTCCTCAAGATTTTTTAATAATCCTTCCTTAAATCTAAATGTTATAGGAATTACAGGGACTAATGGAAAAACATCAACTGCAAATATACTGGCACAGTATTTAACATTTTTAGGAAAAAACGTAGGAGTTATAGGGACTATAAAACATTTTTATAAAGAGCATACCCTAGGTTCAGGAAGAACAACCCCTGACAGTATAGAGTGGTTCAGAATTTTGAGAAAAATGAAAGATTTAGGAGCTGAGTATGTTATCGCTGAAGTTTCTTCACATGCATTAGACCAACATAGAGTTTATGGAACAAAGTTTGATGGAGGAATATTTACTAATTTATCTCAAGACCATTTAGATTATCATAAAAATTTAGAAAACTACTTTTTAGCAAAGAAAAGATTAGTCGATTTAATACTGGAATTTAATAAAGATGGAATATTTGTTGTCAATATAGATGATAACTATGGGAGAAGAATTTATGAAAGTTATAAGAATAAACTGAAAATATACACATATGGAAGGTCTGAAGATGCAGATTTTAGAATTTTAGATGGAAGGTTAAGTTTTTCAGGTCAACACTTTATAGCTTTATATAGAGACCACTATTTAAGTATTTTTACTAAGCTACTTGGAGAATTTAATATTTACAATATATCGGCAGCTATGATGTATCTTATAGCCAAAGGATATGACCCTAAATGTATAACCGATTTAACCTATCAGATAGAGCCTATAAAAGGAAGATTTGAGATTTTAAAGTCTGATTTCATCATAATAAATGATTATGCCCACACACCAGATGCTTTGAAAAAAACATTAAAAAGTATCAAAAAGTTAAAACCTAACAGAATTATTACAGTTTTTGGAGCTGGAGGAAACAGAGATAGAACAAAAAGACCTTTAATGGGACAAATTGTAGAGGAATACTCTGATATTGTTATAATTACTTCTGATAATCCGAGATATGAAGACCCTATACAGATAATAGAGGATATAAAGTCAGGTATGAATATGACAAACGAAACTTATACTATAGTTGATAGGGAAAAAGCAATAGAAAAAGCTATAGATTTAGCAGAAAAAAATGATGTTATATTAATAGCTGGGAAAGGACATGAAACCTATCAGATTATTGGAAATAAGATAATTCATTTTGATGATATAGAAGTAGCAAAGAAGTATTTAAGTTTAAAAAATTTAAAAGAGAACTGTAAAAACAAAAAATAAAGGAGGTTGAGTTTTTATGAAAAAGATTGCTGTAATTGATTATAAGAATAAACAGTTCAGTGGCAGGATTGAAGGTAAAGACACAGTTGTTAATTTAACAGAAACAGGCTTAAGAGCTACAGACTTTATGTTGATGTCTATAGGATACTGTTTTGGATTAACAGTAGAAGCCTACGTTAACCATAAAGGTTATAAGATAGAAGATTTGCAGATAAAGGTTATCGGTAAAAAACATGAAAAGGAAAATAGGTATGAAAATATTAAAATAGAAGTATCATTTAAGACGGACTTACCACAGGATAAAATAGATAGGATAATGGTTATAGGAAAAAGAGGTTGCACTGTAAGTAATACAATGTTGAAAACACCTGAAATAGAAACCATTTACATTGCCCCTAACAGTTGATAGATAATTCAATAATTTATTGATTGAATACTTAAGTAGATATCTTGTGTTTAATAGTTGGTAATTTGTGATATAATTTTTAGGGTTTTATTAATTAAGTTTTTGGTAGGAGGATAAATGAAAACGATAGATGCTCGTAAAGTAGAGAACAAAAGGGAATGGTATGTAATTGATGCTACAGGTAAAAATTTAGGTAGATTGGCAACATTGATAGCAAACATTTTAAGAGGAAAACATAAGCCTTATTTCCAAAAGGATGTAGATATAGGTGATTTTGTTATTGTTTTAAATGCAGATAAAATCCAAGTTAATTCTAAAAAATTAGTAGGAAAAAAGTATAGATGGCATACTAACAGACCAAGTGGATTTAATGAAAGAACTTTACAATGGATGTTAGAACATAAACCTGAGGAAGTTATCAAACTTGCTGTTGAAAGAATGTTGCCTAAAAACAGACTTCAAAAGAGATTTATGAAAAGATTAAAAGTTTACAGAACTTCTGAACATCCACATAAGGCTCAAAATCCTAAAAATTTAGATGAGTTAGTTAAACTTTGGAAAAACTTCTAATGGACGGAGGTAAAGATGGCGAAAACTGTTAAGATAGACCCTAAAATAGCAAAGTATGGAACAGGGAAAAGAAAAGAAGCTATAGCTAGAGTTTGGATATTTCCCGGTGAAGGTAAAATTATAGTAAAAAGCTCATCTGGTATAGAGTGGAATGCAAGAGAATATTTTGAAAGAGAAATATTAATGGAAAGAATAAATAGACCTTTCGTTATAACTGAGACTTTAGGAAAATTTGATGTTTATGCAACTGTTAAAGGTAGTGGTAAACCTGCTCAAGCTGAAGCAGTGATGTATGGAATAGCTAAAGCTTTACTTGAGTATAATCCTGAATTTAGACCAATATTAAAATCTGCAGGATTGTTAACAAGAGATGCAAGAATAAAAGAAAGAAAGAAATACGACCAGATGGGTGCAAGAGCAAAATACAGATGGTCAAAAAGATAATATTTTTTTCTCCCCTTTCCCAACTTTCTTTAAAATTTTCTATCTAAATTATTTCTTTCAAGAGGTATCATATGAATAACCTTTTGGCTTCTCTTAAACCTTATCCGATGGAAGAGCTTAACAGGATAAAGAGCCAGTTAAAAAGAGAAGGAAAAAAGATATACGATTTTGGAACAGGAGACCCTAAAGAGCCAACAGCTGATTTTATTGTTGAAACATTAAAAAACTCTATACCAGAAGTTTCACAGTATCCATCTGTAAGTGGAAGAAAAGACTTAAGGGAAGCAATATCTAAATGGTTCTTTAAAAGATTTAATGTTAAATTAGACCCTGATAAAGAAATAATTCCTTCTAATGGTTCAAAAGAGGCAATATTTCATTTTCCTTTGGTGTTTATAGACCCAGAAGAAGAGAAAAAGAAAGTTTTATTTGGAACTCCAGCCTATCCTGTTTATGAAAGAGGCACATTATTTGCAAATGGTATTCCTGTAGCTGTAAAGTTAAGAGAGGAAGAAAGTTTTCTTTTAAGACTGGATAAACTACCTAAAAGCTTACTTGAAGAAACTAAAATTGTATGGATAAATTACCCTCACAATCCTACAGGGGCAACAGCAGATAAAAGCTACTTTGAAGATATTTACAACATATGTAGGGAATACAATATAATCCTCTGCTCTGATGAATGTTATACAGAAATATACTTTGATGAAAAGGATAAGCCAATCTCTGCATTGAATGTCGGTTATAAAAATGTCGTTGTATTTCACTCTTTATCTAAAAGAAGCGGATTAACAGGTTATAGAACAGGTTTTATAGCCGGTGATAAAGATATAATCTTAAAATATAAGAAATATAGAGCTTCCTTTGGAGTAGCTACTCCTGATTTTATACAACAGGTTGCAAGGGAAGCTTGGTTAGATGAAAGACATGTGGAAGAGAGAAGGGAAATATTTAGAAAAAAGAGAGACAAATTTTTAAAATTCCTAAATGAATTAAAGTTAGAGTTTTTATATCCTAAAGCAACATTTTATATATGGATAAAAACTCCAAAAGGTATAAGCTCAAAAGAATATATAAAAGCTCTTTTAAAGTATGGAATAGTAGTTTCACCGGGAGAAAATTTCTGTAGTGGTTTAGAGATAAAAGAGGATAGCTGTAAATCTGATTACTTTAGAGTAGCTTTAGTTCCTACATTGGAAGAAATAGATGAAGCTATAAAGATATGGAAAAAAGCCCATATGGAAATTACGAATTCTTAATCTTTTTTTTCTTTAGCTCTTTAAAAAACTGAAGATACTCTTCTGCTTTCCTATCCACTGAAAACTTTTCAATATTATACCAAAACAATTTAAATTTAACCTTATATTTAGTTGTTTATAATAATCATTGGTTTTCAAATTTGGCTGTCTAAATCAAATTATTAAAAGGGTTTTTAGAAAGGAATTAAATAGGAAAAAGAAGAATTTTTATAAAACTATGTAAAATTTAATTTTCTTCTTTCTCTTTTTCTTCCTTATCTTTTTTATCTTTTACTTTCCTAATTCGTTCCTCAAAATCCCTTATAGCTGTTTTAAATACATCCTCCACATGTTCTACAAATATTAGATTTAAATCTTTTCTTACAAAGGTCGGTAAATCTTCCATTACTTCATCTCTGTTGTCTTTAGGTAGTATCACATTTTTTATTCCTGCTCTCTTTGCAGCAAGGATTTTTTCTTTTAAACCTCCTACAGGTAGGACATTACCCCTTAAAGTGATTTCTCCTGTCATAGCTACATCACTTCTAACAGATAATTCCATTAAAACTGAACATATGGCAGTTGCTATAGATATTCCAGCAGAAGGTCCATCTTTAGGTATAGCTCCAGCTGGGACATGGACATGTATATCATACTTTTGGAAAATTTGAGGGTCTATTCCATACTCTTTAGATTTAGACTTGATATAAGACAGTGCAGTCATTGCACTTTCTTTCATAACGTCCCCTAAAGAACCTGTTAAAACTAAATTTCCCTTACCGGGCATTTTTGTCGCTTCTATTTTTAGTATTTCTCCTCCTACTGCTGTCCAAGCTAAACCGTGAACCACTCCTATTTGGTCTTTTTTCTCCTTTTCTGGCATATATAGAGGAGCTCCTAAGAGCTTCTTCACTAAAGATTTAGTTATTCTATATTTTTTCTTCTTTCCTTTTAGAGCTATCTCTTTGGCTATCTTTCTTAATATTGCATTTATCTGTCTCTCTAGACTTCTAACCCCAGCTTCCCTTGTGTAATGTCTTATTAAATACTGTAAACCACTATCTGTAAACTCTACATATCTTTCACTTAAACCTGTTTCCTTTAACTGTCTTGGAACAAGATAATTTTTAGCTATATACAGTTTTTCTTCCTCTGAGTAGCCGGGAATTCTTATAACTTCCATTCTATCTAAAAGTGGTCTAGGTATTGTGTCTATCCTATTCGCAGTGCATATAAATAAAACCTCTGATAAATCAAAAGGTAAACCTATATAGTTATCCACAAACTCTTTATTTTGTTCAGGGTCTAAAACTTCCAGTAAAGCTGATGCAGGGTCTCCTCTAAAATCAGAGGCTAACTTATCAACTTCATCTAACATAAAAACAGGATTTTTTGTTCCAGCCTGTTTTATTCCCTGTATAATTCTTCCGGGCATAGCTCCAACGTATGTTCTTCTGTGTCCCCTTATCTCTGCCTCATCTCTAACTCCACCTAAAGCCTGTCTTATAAATTTTCTCCCTAAAGCCTTTGCTATAGATTTTCCTAATGATGTTTTCCCAACCCCCGGAGGCCCGACAAAACAGAGAATAGGTCCCTTTATACCTTTACCTTTTCTTAACTTTTGTATAGCTAAATATTCAAGAATTCTGTCTTTAACTTTTTCTAAATCGTAATGGTCCTTATCTAATATCTTTTCAGCTCTCTTTAAATCTAGTTTGTCCCTTGTTCTTTTATTCCAAGGTAATTCAACTAACCAATCAAGATATGTTCTTATAACTCCCGCTTCAGCACTATCAGGATGCATCTTTTCAAGTCTTTTTAACTGTTTCTCTGCCTCCTTTCTAACCTCTTCAGGCATTCCAGCCTCTTCTATCTTCTTCTTATAATTCTCTATCTCCTCCTGCCTATCATCCTTTTCTCCTAACTCTTCCTGTATAGCTTTTATCTGTTGTCTTAAGAAGTATTCTTTCTGGTCTCTTTCCATATGTTCCCTAGCTGTATCCCTTATCTTCTGTTGAAGCTCTAAAAGTCTTACTTCCTTTAATAGAAGGTCGTGGACTTTTCTAAGTCTTTCTTTGGTGTCAGTTATCTCAAGTATCTCTTGGGCTTGTTCTGTTTTCTGTTCTAAAATAGAGGCAACTAAATCTGCAAGTTTCCCCGGCTCCTCTACTGATTTAATAATTTCCAATAAATCAGGTAAAATCTGCTTTCCAAGTTGAATTGCCCTGTTTAATAAATCCTTTATTGAATGTTTTAAAGCCTCTATTTCTAAATCTTCTTCAATTTTAGGTTCTTTTAATATCTCAATTTTTCCCTTAAAATATCCATCTTCTTTCTTTAACTCAACTATTCTTCCTCTACCTACACCTTGAACAAGAATTTTTACTCTGTTGTCCTCTAAATTCATTGTTCTTAAAATAGTTGCAACAGTCCCTATTTGGTAAATATCCTCTTCATTTGGGTTATCTATATCTTTGTCTTTTTGTAAAACTAAAAATATATATCTGTTATATTTATTAACTGCTTCATCTACCGCTTTTAAAGAAAAATCTCTACCAACAAATATAGGGAAAACCATATGTGGATATATCACTAAATCCCTTAGAGGAAGAACAGGAAGCTCTTCAGGTATGTTTGCCTCTATAATATCAGGTTCATCAAAGGGAAATATAGCCATAAAATACCTCCTTTTAATAAATCTTAGTTTAATTTTAGATAAAGAAACAAAGATTTTATATTTATTTTCCTAAAATATATCTGATTTTTCTCTGTAAAACAAGCTATTTTCTATAAAATTTTTTTAATTTAGTTGGTAAATTTTGTAGATTTCCTTTTGAAATGTATTCAGTTGATATTTGTCATTGTAATGTATATATTTAATAGTTAAATTGAGATTGAGTTTAAATAAGAAAAGAGGTTAGAGGAATGAAAAAACTTATAGATTTAAAGGAAGGTAGCAAATGTAAAATAAAGGATTTAACTTTAAATAAAAATATAAAGAAAAAACTGTTAGAACTTGGATTATTTCCGGGACAGGAAGTAGTTGTATTGCAAAAGACACCTTTCGGTGGACCAGTAAGATTAAAGGTAAAAGATTACTGTTTAGCATTAAGAAGAAAGGAAGCGGATAATATTTTAGTAGATGAGTGTATAAACTAAGATTTAATATAGATTTTAAGATGAAATATAGAAAGAAAGGAATAAAAAAAGAACATCATATAATAGAGGATGGCGAAGATTTACTTCAGGATTTAATAAAAAAGGGTTTGGTAAAGTCAATTATCCCCGGTAGGATAAAGACAACACCGAAGGGACAACCGGGGAAGGTAAGACTTACCTATCAGTATGAAACTAACTCAGGAGCTAAACTACTATTAAAGAAAGGTTCAACAGTTCAGGAAGTTTTTGTTATTACTTCAACCCCTTTAGAGTTAAAAGAATATATACAAAAAGTTTATGGCAAAAATAAATAGTATAAAAAAAGAAGAAATAAAAAGCGGTTGTCTTTTTCAAAAATAGAAAACTTAACCGTTTAATTTTCTTGTTTATACTTCCATTTTTAACTCTTTTTCCTCTGGTATATCCTGTCCTGAAGGAATTCCCTCTGTTAGTTCTCTCATTAAATCCTTTACGGATACTAATCTTTTTATTCTGTATCCATTTGAACCACTGAAGAATAGACCTGTCTGAACTCTACCTAGATATGCATCACCTAATCTATCAGCTATACAAAATCCTACCTTTTTAGCTTCCTCTCCGTGATTACATGGAACAACACAGTTAGATACGCATTTTACAGGTGGAGCAGTCCCATTTTCTATGTCCCTTATAAGTTTTGTAATAATTCCCCTTGCAGGATAACCAACAGGAGACTTAATAAGCTGTATATCATCTTTTTTTGAATTTATTATCACTTTTTTAAATTCTGGCGAAGCATCACACTCAAAGGTGCCTACAAACCTAGTTCCCATCTGAACTCCAGAAGCCCCCAAAGACAAATAATACTCTATATCTTTCTTATCCCATATTCCGCCTGCCGCTATCACTGGAAAATCTCCCCATTTATCCCTCTCTTTTATTACTTCAGGAACTAAATTTTCTAACTGATATTCAGGTTTAAAGCAATCTTCATACGGTATTCCTTGATGCCCCCCTGATTTTGGACCTTCCACAACAACAGCATCAGGTAAACGGTTATATTTTCTCTTCCAATGCTTACATATTACTCTTAAAGCTCTGGCAGATGATACGATGGGAACTAACGCAACATGTGGTTCAGGGGCATACTTTGGTAATTGTAATGGTAAACCTGCTCCTGTGATTATTATGTTAGCCCCACCTTCTATCGCATCTCTAACAACTCTTCCATAGTCTGTAATGGCATATAGAATATTAACCCCTATTACAGCCTTCTCTCCTCCAGCTATCTCTTTAGCATCTCTTATAATTCTTTTTAGTGCTTCTCCATTGTGTATATACTTACTTCCTATAGGTCTTCCATCTTTTAATCTTATATAGTTTGGATGCCTATATCCTGTTCCAACAGCAGAAACTACACCTAAACCTCCATTTTTAGAAACATTTCCAGCTAAATTTTCCCAAGAGATACCTACACCCATACCACCTTGAATAATTGGAAATTCTATTTCATACTGTCCAATTCTTAAACTTGGTAAAGCCATTTTAATTCTCCTTAATTAATTTCTGGTAATATTTTTTTTGCCTTTAATGTTTTTGATATAGACTGATATAACTGTGGTTCACCCTGTTTAAAGGCTAATTCTGTTATAACAACTTTACTACTCTTTTTGTCAAAATATCCTTTTGCTATAAACTCCGCTACAAATGACCCTTCTCTTCTCTTATGTTCATAAGCTAAAACACCTATAATTCCAATTTCACCTTTTTCATTTATTTTATGTAAAAACTCTATTCCCAAGACTTCTTTTACTGCAAAATAATAAAGAACATGCTCTTCTACTCCTTTTGCTACTAATTCTAAAAAATTTATATCATCTTCTGTTATACTTTTTATATCTGTCTTTACTCTTTTTTCCTCTTTTACTGTACTGTTTTCTAAGTTATCTTGACTGTTATCGTTGCTCTGTGGATTAAACTTAATTATTTTTGCCATTTTCAACCTCTTTATTTAATTCCGTAAAATCTTAACTCTTCAAATAGCTTGTTGATTTCTATCTGTCCCGGTGCAACAGATTTACCTATGTAAGTATATGTTATTATTGAACCAAAGAAATAACCTGCTACTCTAGTTATCTTTCCTAACTCTCCCATACCGATAGTTATAAGTCTCCTACCTAACTTTTTATTTTTGTATGATATTGATAATAACTTTGCCACATCATCTTCAGTATTGACTTTTGTTGCTATTTTAGATATATCAGCTCCGTATTTAAAACATTTATCAATTAATCCCTGTAAAACTTCTTCAGATGGTGTTTTTTCGAAATCATGAAATGAAATAATTACATTTTTTTTATTTTTATTACCTAACTCTACAATATCACCTAACAGATTATTAGAGGATAATTCTATATCTAAATAATCTACTAAATCTATACATTCCTTATAAATGTTAAATCTATAATTATCATCTATTTCATGACCTCCACCTTCCCATTTTGCTCTAATGGTTAATATTACATCTATATCTTTTTCTTTTATTTTCCTTAAATGTTTTCTTATATAATCAATTTCCAAATTTCCCAATAAATCAACTCTAAACTCTATTATGTCTATTCCTCTGTAAAAAGCTTCCTGTAGTTTACTATCAAAATCCTTATCACTTAATGCTAAAGCTACATAAGGTAATTTTTTTTCCATTCTCAACCCCTTAAAATTTTAAAACCTTCCCCAAAGAAAAAAGGGGGAAGGAATTATTTTTATAATTCTCCTTTTAATGCTTTCTCTACAGTTTCACCTATAATAGAAGGATTTTTAACTGTTATAGCTCCTGCATTTTCTAATGCTCTATATTTTTCATCTGCAGTTCCTTTCCCACCTGATATTATAGCTCCTGCGTGTCCCATTCTTTTACCCGGTGGTGCTGTAACACCTGCAATATAAGCTATAACAGGTTTGTTTACATACTCTTTAATAAACTCTGCCGCTTCTTCCTCTGCAGTTCCCCCAATTTCTCCTATTAACACAATAGCTTCTGTTTCTGGGTCATCTTGAAACCATTTTAAAACATCTGCAAAGACTGTACCCGGTACAGGGTCTCCACCTATACCAACAGCTGTTGACTGTCCTATTCCTCTCTGTGTTAGCTGATAAGCCGCTTCATATGTTAATGTCCCTGACCTTGAAACTATTCCAACTTTTCCTCTTTTAAAGATGTGACCGGGCATAATTCCTATTTTAGCCTCTTCTGGAGTAATAACTCCCGGACAGTTTGGTCCTATTAAAACTGTGTCAGGATAATAAGTTTTTAAATAATTTTTTACTGGTATCATATCATTAACAGGTATTCCTTCAGTTATACAGATAATAGTTTTAACTCCAGCATCAGCTGCTTCAACTATTGCATCTGCTGCAAATGGTGGTGGAACAAATATTAAAGAACAGTCTGCTCCTGTGTTATCTACTGCCTCTTTTACAGAGTTAAATACAGGTATTCCCTCAACATCCTGTCCGCCTTTTCCCGGTGTAACTCCACCTACAACTTGTGTACCGTAAGCTTTACATTGTGTAGCGTGAAAGCTCCCTTCTCTTCCTGTTATTCCTTGAACTATCACTTTTGTGTCTTTGTTAACTAATACTGCCATCTATTTAACCTCCTTTTCGTTTTTAACTCCATATTTTTGAAAAGCTTATTTTTAAATAACTCTTAATTACTGTTTTGCAACTTCTACTGCCTTTAAAGCTCCCTCCCACATAGTATCAGCAGTTATTAAGTTTAATCCGCTTTCATTTAACATTTTCTTTCCTAATTCAACATTTGTTCCTTCCATTCTTACTACGATTGGAACGTGAGGTTTAACCTCTTCAGAAGCTTTAATAATACCTTCCGCCAATCTATCACATCTTAAAATTCCACCAAAGATGTTTATGAATATAGCTTTAACATTAGGGTCTGAAAGAATTATCTTAAATGCATTTGCTATCTGTTCAGCATTAGCAGAACCACCAACATCTAAGAAGTTAGCTGGCTCTCCACCTGCAAGTTTTATAGTATCCATTGTAGCCATTGCTAAACCTGCACCATTAACCATACAAGCGATATTTCCATCTAGTTTTATGTAGTTTAGATTATACTTTTTAGCTTCAACCTCTAACTCACTTTCTTGAGTTGGGTCTTCCATCTCCATAATTTCAGGATGTCTGTATAGGGCATTATCATCAAAATCAACTTTAGCGTCCAATACAACTATATTTCCTTCTTTTGTTAGAACTAATGGGTTCTTCTTTCATATATATTTCATAAAGTTTCATAAAGACTGAAGCAGCTTTGTTAACTGCCTTTCCTGTAAATCCTAATTTAAATGCAACTTCTCTAGCTTGATAACCTTTTAAACCTAAAAATGGGTCTACTTCTATCTTTATAATTGCATCTGGGTTTTTAGCAGCTACCTCTTCAATCTCCATTCCACCTTCAGCTGAAGCCATTAAAATAAGTTTTGATTTACTTCTGTCTAAAGTTATTGATACATAATACTCTTTATCTATATTTGTAGCTTCTTCTATATAAACTCTGCTTACAGGTAAACCTTCAGGACCAGTTTGGAATGTTTTTAATTTTTTTCCTAAAATGCTTGATACATAGTTCTCTAACTCATCCATACTTTTTACAACTTTAACACCTCCAGCTTTACCTCTACCACCTGCGTGAATTTGTGCTTTAACAACTAATGGAGATTTTCTAAATCTTTCTGCTATTTCTACAGCTTCCTTTACTGTAAATGCTGGATAACCTTCAGTGACAGGTAAACCATACTTTCTGAATATCTCCTTAGCCTGATGCTCGTGAACTTTCATTAAAGACACCTCCTTAAATTAATCTTACTTTACCATCATTAACATTTTACTAAAATTTAAAAAA
>QNZC01000007.1 GCA_003978565.1 Persephonella sp.
TATTGTAAAACTTGCTAAAGAATTAGGTCAGGAGTTAATTCCAACTGGTGGTTTAATAAGTTCACTTAAAAACTCTGCAAAACATATTCAAACTTGGGCTTTAGTTTCTCTATACTTTGTTTCTTTTGGTGGTTTCCTTGCATTAACAGGTTGGTTTATCGTTTTTTGGGTTCAAAGTTATGGATTAGAAATTACTCAGGCAGGACTTTTAATGGCATTTGGATTTTCACTTTTAGCATCGGTAATAAGAATTTTCGGTGGTTGGTTATCAGACAGAATAGGTGGAGAACTAGTTGCAATTATATCCTACAGCACAACACTTATAGGAGCTTTGTTAATAGTTATAGCTGTTAATACAAATTTCTCTTTATCTCTGTTGGGAGAAATACTAATGGGTACCGGTATGGGAGTAGCAAACGGAGCAGTTTTCAAACTTGTTCCTAAGTATGTTCCCCATGCTACAGGTGGTGCCGCTGGATGGGTAGGAGGATTAGGTGCTTTCGGAGGTTTTGTAGTTCCTCCGATACTTGGATTATTTATTCAAAACTACGGAGTAGCTGGATACTCTAAAGGATTTCTAGTTTATATAGTGCTGTCAGTTATAGCAATAATTATTTCATTTGTCTTATGGAAATCTTACGGAAGGGATATAAACAAACCAATTGAAGATTAATAAAAAAGAGGTGGAAAAATGGATAGAATAACAGCTCAATGTCCATACTGTGGAGTTGGTTGTGGGCTTGAGATAACAAAGGATAAAAAAGGTAGGTTTAAGATAAAAGGGGACAAATCCCATCCTGCAACAAAGGGAGATTTATGTTTGAAACCAATTCCACTTCTTAAAGTGATGGATATAGGGAGAGTTCCTGCTCCTCTATATAGAGAAAATAAGAAAGATGAGTTTAAGGAGATAACTTGGGAAGAGGCAACAAATATAATTGTTGAAAAGTTAAAACAGAATAAACCAGATGAAAACTATTTCTACATATCTGGACAGTTAACTACAGAGGATAGTTATGTAATAAATAAATTTGTGAAGGGATTTATTAAAACTAACAATATAGACGCTAACTCAAGGTTGTGTATGGCTTCCGCTGTGATGGGATATAAACTTTCATTTGGTTCTGATGGAGTTCCGGGCAGTTATGAGGATATTGATGATGCAGATGCCTTCATCTTTGCAGGTTCAAATGCCGCTTGGACACATCCAGTTTTATTTAAGAGAGTTTTAAAAAGAAAAAGGGAGTATAAGGACACTGTAATAGTTGTAATAGACCCTGTAAAAACGGAAACTGCAGAAAAGTCTGATATATGGATACCTATAAAACCTGGAACTGATACAGTTTTATTTAACAGTGTTTTATATCTTCTAACAAAATATAAATGGATAGATTATGAGTTTGTTATAAATCATACAGATAACTTTTTAGATGCTATAAGGGAGGCACAGAAGTATCCTCCAGAAGTTGCATCAAAGATATGTGATATAGATGAGAAGTATATTTATAAACTTGCAGAAATATTTGGCTTAAGAAAAAAAGTTATATCTTTTTGGACTATGGGTTTAAACCAGTCTGTTAATGGAACTATGAAAAATCTAGCACTAATAAATCTTCATCTTGCAACAGGAAGGATAAATGAAAAAGGAAGTCCCTTCTCTTTAACAGGTCAACCTAATGCGATGGGTGGTAGAGAGGTTGGTTATTTAGTTAATGGTCTTCCGGGATATAGAGATGTAAGAAATGAGGAAGACAGGAAGTTTATGGAGCAGTTCTGGGGGATAAGCGAAGGTAGTATAAAATCAGAACCGGGTATAACTATAGTGGAAGCAGTTAATAAAATGTTAAATGGAGAGATAAAGCTATTCTGGACTATTTGCACAAATCCGGCGGTAAGTGTTCCAAATCTAAATAAGTTCTGGAGAGCTTTAAAGAACTGTTTTGTTATAGTCCAGGATGCATACTTAAACGATATGGTAGATTTTGCAAATCTAGTTTTACCTGCTTCCCAATGGGGAGAAAAGGAAGGGGTTATGACAGGTTCAGATAGAACGATAACACATAATAAACCATTTAGAAAGCCTCCTCCACAATCTAAACACGACTGGCAGATATTCTGTGAAGTGGCAGAAAAACTAGGTTTCGGAAAAAACTTTAACTATAAAAGCTCAAGGGAAATTTTTGATGAGTATAAACAGACAACTAAAGGAAGACTTTGTGATATATCAAACTGGAGTTATGAAGATTTACCGAAACAGTGGGGAGGAAGATGGCTTTATAAAGATAAAGTATTTCCAACACCATCCGGTAGAGCAAGATTTAACCCTGCAAAGTTTGAACCTCCTGCAGATAACCTAGAGTATCCTTTTAGCTTTATATTAACAACAGGAAGAACTAAAAAACAGTGGCACACAATGACACGGACAGGAAAAGCTTTTGAGCTTTTAAGAGGAGAGGAAGAGCCTTTCATTCTATTTAATGAGGAGGATGCTTATGAACTTGGAATAATTGATGGTGATTATATAAATGTTCAATCTAAAAGGGGAAAAGTGTATATAAAAGCCAAATTAGGAAATATAAGAAGGGGAGTTGTTTTTGCACCCTTTGGTTATGGTTTAATCTATCACTTTCCTACAAACATTCTAGTATCAGATGCAATAGACCCTATATCTAAAGAACCTGATTTAAAGTTTTCAGCTGTATATATTAAAGCTAAGAGAATACCTATTACAAAACTTTCAGATGAAAGTGTTTATATTGTCCAAACTTTCATTTCCTCACTAAAGAGAGTGGAATTTCAAAAGATACTGTATAACTTTTACCAAACGTTAATAAGTGAAAATGAAAAATTCAGAGGTTTTATAAATGATGAAAGTATAGGAAGGTTTATCAAGGAGGATATAAAAATATATGAAAATATTAACTCCGTTAAAAATATAGAGGATATTCTTCAGAAAAGGGCAGAGTTATACTTTGAAAATAAAATCTATCCTGAAGATTACAGAGAGTTTTTAAAGGTATTTTTAAGAAATTTAAGAAGTATGAGAAATACAAGATATGTAGAGTATGAAGCTTGGAAGGAAGTTTTAAATTACATACTTAGTCTTATAAAGGTTAAAATGGACAAACTTTACAAAGAAAACAAACTAAAAACTTAATAAAAATAAGCTAAAATTTGTTTCTTTTTATTCTAACCCTTTCGATAGTTTAAAAATAGCCTCTGCCAGTTGATACACTTCATCAAAATCATATTTTTTTCCGATTTTTAGTTTCCAATATCTTCCATGGGCTATCCAGTGTCTAAGTTTAAAAACTGCTTTTAATTCAGAAAATAAATTACCTACTGTATATTTTTTATAAATATCACAAAGTTGTTCTATGGAGATTTTATATGTTTTATCTAAATATTTATCTACTTCTCTTAATTCTCGGGATAACTTATCTTTTAACCTTTTCCTTACTCTATATTCGTAATCTATCCTTATCCAAGCCTCTATAGAAGATAAAAGCATAAATATAGTATTTATTTCTATTTCTTTAAGTATTTGTTTCTTTTTTTCATTTATTTCGTTTTTCGTTAAAGTAGGAAAATTTTCATATCTAAAATATAACTTTATAGCTTCTTCTAAATCGTTTTTATACTTGACAATATAATCGAGAGTTAAATATTCATCTGAAATAGATACTCTTTTAGCCATCTATTACTTCCATCAGTTTGTCAAAGAATATATCTTCGTCTAAATCAAAATATCTGATATTTGGAGGAGGAGTTGCTATTTTCCAAACTTTTTTTGCTTTTTTTATTTCTTCTGCTTCTTTTTTTTGTTTCTCTTCCCATTTTTTTATATCTTTATCATTTAATAATATTTTACCTTCAATTTTAGGAGCTTCACTATATTCAGGAACCAATACAAATTTTACCTTTCCGTTTGGACCTTCCATATCTATCCTACCCCAAGCACCAATAATTATAGTTCCTATAGGAGTAAATTCTACTTTATGCCCCTTAACATTTAAAATTCTTTTTTTCACTTTATAACTTCCAAGTTCATCTTCATAAATAACTGTCTCAATAGCATTGATTTTAATTTTGTCTTTATATGGCTCTAAGTAGCTATCTATTACTTTATAAAACTCATTGACCTTTTCAATAAACCATTGTTTTCTTTTTTCCCAATCTATTTTTTCTTCTTGAGTTTCACTTTGATTTATAAACTCTTCAAATTTTTCTTTTCCCATCTGTTGCTCCTTATTACAAGTTAAAAGACTGATTTTCTAGCTTTGATGAATTTTATTATAGGATAAAAACATTTACTAATAAAAGGATTTAGATTGTATTTAGCTTTATCCTGGAATAAATACTTAACTTACAAAAAATATTTAATAGAAGAGAGAGGCTAGATGCCTCTCGGAGAGTTTCTACGTAGTTGAACCTTCCTCATCTAAGTATAACTCTCTGAATACCTCATCTTTAATCTGAACGTTTTCTCCTTTAAATCCTGGCATAGCTTCTATTCTATACCAAGCAGACCTATACCATATATCAGAAGGTCCTTTATTTACAGGTGCAACTTTCTGAGCTCTAGTTTCTTCGTGATACTCCCAGTTCATATAAGCATTAAAATCTTGAATTATATCTGTAATAACCATTCCGTAATCGTTTATTAAAGCCCTTTGGAACTTTTGCCATCTGTTTAAAGAGCTATCCCTTAAAGTTAATCCAAAGTATCCTGCTGAACCTTCACCTTTAAGAGATGCTATTCCCCTAGCTATGAACGCCTTGAATGCCTTTTCTGTTTCAGGTGGGTCAGTTATAAACACATCAAAAGCTCCCACCCATTCTTCAGGGAAAGGATTTCTTAAATCAAATCTTATTGCCTCAGCATTATCTATTCCTAACTCTTTAAATATTCTGTTATCAAAGTCAATTGCTCTTTCATCTATATCTAATATTAAAACTCTTCTAGGTAATCCAGTTAATGCTACAGCTAACCCTGTTAAGTCATCTTCAGCACCCATAACTAAAATATCTCTATTTCTTAAATCCTCTCTACTGTCTAAGAATAAAACTCTAGATATTGTTGTTTCAGGTGTAACTGAACCTTGGTCATACTCCTGTATAGCCTTTGGTCTATCTTTAGCTAACTCAACGAATGTTCTATACCAATCTTTATTTGCATAGAAAGGAATTCCTCTACCTTCACAGGCACTACATGTGTAATCAACATACGGAGGAATATTTAACTCTTTTACTAAATTTTCTCCTTTTTCCGTTAGATAAACTTCATCATTTTCAACTTTTAAAATATTCTCATTTATTAACTCTCTAACTATTTCAGAAGCCGCTGGAACTGGTAAGTCTGAATAATCAACTATCTTCCAGAAATCAGAAACAACTTGAACTGCCGCTAAAACTCTCTCAACATTTCTTGGGATTAATCTAATATTTGTCTTCTCTGTAGCATTTTTAGAAACCTTTACTAATATTTCTACCAACTGTTTACCTCCAAAAATTATTTAATTTTCCAAACTTAAATATTATAACTTGAAATATAAAACTAAAAAATTGGATAGATTAATTAAAATATAATAATAATCTCTATTTTTTAATCTTTATTTTTATAAATAAAGTTGTGTTCAGTTCCATTTAGTAATCTTTGTATATTAGATAAGTGTTTTAAGATAATTATTATTGCTGAAATTAGTATTATGTAGCTGTAAAAGAAGTTGTTTGTTATTACAAAAAATACTAACCAGGATATTGAAGCGGTTAAGATTGATGCTAATGAAACATAACCTGAAACTAAAAATACCCCTAACCAAAACACAAGAAGTATCTGTGTAGCTTTAACTGATATAGCTAACATTACCCCTAAACCTGTTGCTACACCTTTCCCACCTTTAAACTTCATAAAGATAGAAAAACAGTGTCCCAAAATAGCGACAAGGGCAACTAAAGCCACATACTTACTTGAAAGGTTTAGAAGATTTTTAGCAATATAAACAGGGATAAAACCTTTTAATACATCAAGTATTAATACTAAAATTCCAGCTTTTTTTCCTACTGTTCTAACAACATTAGTTGCCCCTATATTTCCACTTCCCTCTTTCCTTACATCCTTACCGAAAAGTTTACCTACTATATAACCGAACGGTATAGAAGCTATCAAATAGGTTCCAATTATATACAGTATAAACTTGAGCATTACGCTTCCATCTCTCTAACTGTTTTTATAAAGTAAATAATACCTGAATAGTAAGCTAAAAAGATAGATATAAGTAAAAATATTTTTCCCAATGTTATAAATTTTATTGAAAGTAAGAATATTGCTCCAAATTGCCAAGAAGTTTTAAGTTTTCCTTCGTTAGAAGCGGGCAATATGTATCCCTTTTTTGCTCCCAAACTCCTTATCCAAGTTATTAACATTTCTCTTAAAACTATAAAGTAAACCCAAAATGAACTTATGTAATGTTTCTCCACAAATGCAGTTAATACAGAAATTGTAAAAATTTTATCTACTGCAGGGTCTAAAAGTTTCCCGCTATCAGTGGTTATATTATATTTTCTTGCTATAATTCCATCCAAATAGTCAGTTAATATTGCTAAAATGACTAAAAAACCAGATATATATATATATTCATTCAAAATAGAAAAGATTAATGGAGGAATTACAAAAATACGGGAAAAAGTAATAAAGTTCGCCCCCGTGAATATTCTCAAGTTATTTGCCACCTTTTCTCTTTCTAATATAAGCTGGTATATTATCTAACTCTTCATAATCTATCTCATCAAATATATTTCTCTTTTCTCTCTTCTCTGTCTCCTCCTGAATAGCACTAACTGATGGTTTTGAGATTTTTCTGTTTTCTTCAATCTTTCTTCTTTCATTTATTCTTTTTACTTTCTTCTCTTCCCTTTCATCTTCAAAATCTGTTGCCACAACTGTTATTCTCATTTCATCCTCTATGTTCATATTTAAACTAGCTCCAAATATTATATGAGCATCCTGATGAGCTTTAGCTCTTATCTGTTCAACTGCCTCTTGAACATCTTCATAAGTTAGGTCTGGACTTATCTCTAAATTAATAAGCAATCTTTTAGCACCTTCTATTGATGTTCCATCTAAAAGAGGTGAACTTACAGCTTCATTTACAGAAGTTTCAACTTTACCTTCACCTTTTCCTTCACCTACACCTATGAGAGCTTTTCCTCCCTCTTCCATAATTGTTTTTACATCTGCAAAATCAACATTAACTAAACCGGGAACTAGAATTATATCTGTTATCCCTTTAACTGCCTTGTATAAAATATCATCAACTAATTTGAATGCCTCTGCAAATGTAAATCTTTTCCCTGCTATTGTAGCTAATCTCTGATTATGTATAACTATATATGTATCAACAACATCTTTTAGTTTAGCTAATCCCTCTTCTGCTATCTTTGCTCTCCTTGGACCTTCAAAATCAAAAGGTTTAGTAACTACTGCAACAGTTAGTATCCCTAACTCCTTTGCCGCTTGAGCTATTACTGGAGATGCTCCTGTTCCTGTTCCACCTCCTAAACCTGCCGCTATAAATACCATATCTGAACCTTCCATAGCTTCCTTTATAACTTCTATATTCTCCTTTGCAGCTGCCTCTCCAATTTCCGGCTTTGAACCTGCACCTAATCCTCTGGTTATACTTTCCCCTATAGGTATCTTATTAGGAACAGGTAAAGAGTTTAAGTGTTGTAAATCTGTATTTACTATATAGAGTTCTACATCCTGTAAACCTTCTGTATGCATTCTGGTTACTGCATTACTGCCACCACCACCTACTCCGAAAACTTTTATTTTGGATGGATTTTTAGCTTCAAAATTAAAATTTTCCATCTAATTTCCTCCTAATTTCATCGTTTTAAAAACTGCCTTTTAATTTTTCTATAAGTTTTTTTACAAAGGACAGAATATCTATATCTCTATCTGCAAAAATTGAGAACAAGCCTACAGAGTTATCTATTAAGTTTGCTCTATGATATAACATAATTCCTACTGTTGTAGAGTATTCTGGTTTGTATAGTTTATCATTATACCCTTTAAAATCCTTTGGTTTTCCTATTCTTACATCAGTTTTAAATACTGCTTCAGCTAATGTCTTTATATCAGGAGTGTTTGCCACACCTCCAGTTAAAACTATTCCACCTTTTATTTTATTTGTATAACCTTTTTTATCTAATTTAGCTTTTACCAATTCAAATATTTCAGTTAATCTTGCCTCTATAGTCTCAACAAGCTCCACATTATTTATCTGAATAGGCTCATCAACACCTATTGGTAAAACTTCTATTATAGAGTTATCTGCATACTCTAATAGGGCAGTTCCATAATCAACCTTTATAGTCTCAGCCTCTTCCTTTGAGATTTTAAATCTATGGGCTATATCCATTGTTATCTGATTTCCTGCTATAGGTATAGATGCAGTGTAATCTAATCCTCTGTCTATAAAAACAGCTATATCTGTAGTCCCAGCTCCTATATCAATTACTGCAACTCCAAGGTCTTTTTCATCTTCATATAAAACTGCCTCTGCAGAAGCTACAGGATTTACAACAAAGTCTATTGGTCTAACCCCAGCTTCACCGATAACCCTTTTTAAATTTTTATAATCATTTTCCCTTACTAATATGAGATGAAATTCTCCTTCTAGTTTGCTTGCAGTTAGTCCCACAGGCTCTTCAACTTCATTGTAGCCGTCAAGTTTATACTTTTTTGGAATTATGTGTAAAATTTCATATCCATTTGTTTCTATACTGTCTGCAAGTTTATTTAACAGTCCATCTATATCCTCATCCTGTATAGCTTTTGCTCCCTCTGTAAAAGTCTCCTCTTCCCTTTCATTTGCACATACTATATGATAACCACTGGCATTTGCTATAACACCATCTATTTTATACCCAATAATACTTTCAGCTTTATCAACTGCTTCCTTTATTGATTGTATTGCATCAAAAGACCTTACAACTAGCCCCTTCTCTAATCCTCTAGTTAACGCTTCTCCTACACCTGTGATGTATAACTCTCCCTCTTTTATCTCTCCCACCGCCACAACAGTTTTATGAGTTCCTACATCTAAGACAACAATAGATTTATTTTTTTCCATTTTTATTCTTCTCCTTTGCTATCACCATATGTTCAAAACGAAAATCAAATAAAGTATAGTCATTTATATTTTTAATCTTTAACAAAAATTTTTCTGCTTTTTTTATATTTTTATCTAAACGTTCTAAACCAAACATAAAAGTTTGGTTATTTTTTAAAACACAAGCTATCTGGTTTCTATATATTATATATTTTTCTGGAGCAAACTTTTTACAAAATTTATTATTCAACTTTTCCAACTTTTCAAGTTTCAATCTATCAATCTTTTCATCATTTATGATTATTCTTAATAAATTTTTGGTATCTAAATCTGGATAATACTTTTTATCTAGTTTTATACCTTCCTTAGTAATAAAAAAATTTTTATTTTTTATAGAAACATAACCAAATGGTTTATACTCTGTAATTATCAACTTTATTTTCCTAAAGCTTGGTTTTTCTAATTTTACAGATTTTATAAAGGGAAATTCCCCTTTAAATTTTTCCTGAATATCTTTTTCATTTAAGGAAAACCATATTTTATTTGCTAAAATCTCTTTCACCTTTCCCCTGCTTAATTTATCTGAACCTTCTATTACAACCTCTTTTACTCCTAAATTTTTATATACGAAATTTCTAACTTGAGGTATATTTACAAGATTTAAACCAAGTAAGGCACACAGTATTATCCATACTAAAAATGAAAGCCTTTTATAAATTTTCATTCATTGCTCCCATTAATATCTTTAAAACTAACTCTTTAAAATCTATTCCCTCTTTTTCTGCGGCTTTTGGTAAAAGACTGTGGTCTGTCAATCCGGGAATTGTATTTACCTCTAAAAAGTAGGGTTTATTGTCTTCTCCCAGTATGTAATCTATTCTAACTGCCCCTTCACACTCTAATATATTATATATCTCTAATGATAAATTTTGAATATATTTATAAATATCTTTTTCTATTTGGGCAGGGCATATATACTCTGTAGAGGAAGAAAAATACTTATTTTCATAATCATAAAAACCATCTTTAACTTTTATTTCTATAATATCTAATGGTTTCCCATTAATTACCCCAACGGTTATCTCTCTTCCCTTTATAAAATCTTCAACCAATATTTTTTGATTAAATTTAAACAACTCATCTAAAGCATCAATTAATTCAGATTTATTTTTAACTATAGAAACACCTATAGAAGAACCTTCCTCTGCAGGTTTTAAAACCTTTGGAAATTTAGAGAAATCTAACTTTTCTATATCCTCATAACTTTTAATAACTTCCCAGTTAGCCATAGGAATGTTATATGTTTTAAGAATTCTCTTTGTAAAATCTTTGTCCATTGTGATAGAGCTTGTTTTTACACTTGAGCTTGTATGTTTAAAACCTAAAAACTCTAAAACCCCCTGTATTACTCCATCCTCTCCACCTTTTCCGTGTAAAACATTAAAAACTATATCAGGCTTATACTCTACAATTTCATTTATAAATTTTTCCCTCTCTACTGGGTCAAAAACTCTGTATTCTAAATTCAACTCCTTTAAAGCATTTTCTACTGCTTTTCCACTTTTTATAGATATTTCCCGTTCTGAAGAAGTTCCACCATACAAAAGAGCTATCTTTAGATTTTTCCCCAACTCTGTTCTCCTTACTATTTTCTATTTAATAGTAATTTATAACAAATTTCGTAAATTTTGAGTTCTAAAGTTTGAATTTGAAGTTTTTATGATATTTTTTGATTTTTGATAAATACAAATCTTTAAATAGACTACCGATATTAAAATTTTTAAATATACTTTATTATCTATACAATACAAACTGTTATTTTATTTCTATTTTGATTAAATCACCTGTTGTGTTAAACAGTGGAAAGCCCCTTTACCAATTAGAATTTTATCAGCTGGTAATCCTATTACCTTTCTGTCTTTAAAATGTTTTTGAATTTTATCTAAAGCTATTTTGTCTGTTTCTCTATTGAAAATTGGGACAATAACATATTTATTAGTTATATAAAAATTCATATAATTTGCAGGTAGGATACTTTCCTCTTCCTCATCAGGATACCTATAGTAAATAGGTTCAGGTAAAGGAATTTCCTCTATATAAAACCCTTTTAAACTCTTTAATATTTCTAGATTTTCATTTAATATATCATAATTCTCACTGTTTTTATTATAATCAACAGCTGTTAAGATTACTCTATATGAAACAAATCTAGTTATGTTGTCTATATGTCCCTCTGTATCATCTCCAGCCAATCCATTTTTAAGCCAAATTATATTTTTTACTCCAAAATAAAATTTAAGTTTTTTCTCTATTTCTTCCTTTGATAAATTAGGATTTCTGTTTTTATTCAATAGACAGGCTTCTGTTGTTAAAAGATAATCTTTACCATTTGTATCTATAGCCCCTCCCTCCAACACCATATCTATATCAACTCTTTCCACTCCCAATAACTCTGTAATTTTCCTTCCTGCCTCATCATCAAGTTTGTAGGGGTATTTTTCTCCCCATCCATTAAATCTGAATTTAAGGGCTACTGTTTTACCTCTTTTATCTTTCACAAAGATAGGACAGTTATCTCTACACCAGACATCATTTGTAGGATTTATAAATATCTCCACATTGTTTATATCTTTTTTCTTTAATTTTTTCTCTAAATCTAGCCTCTCATCCTCTGAATTTACGTTTATAAAAACTTTTTCCCCTTCAGATATATACTTTATAAAGTTTATAAACTGCTCCCTTACTTCTTCCAGTTTATCAAAAAAGTTTTCTTCTGAATGAGGATATGTTGTAATACTTCCTCTATGTTTATTCCATTCTGGAGGCATGTAATACATTTACAACTCCAAATATTTTGCTACTTCATTAATATCAGGTGGAAGTTCTACAGGTTTTTCACTTACTTTTATAACTGTATCAGGGTCTTTTAAACCATTCCCTGTTAATGTGCAAACTATAGTTTCCCCCCCTTTAAATAAACCTCTTCTGTATGCTTTTATTACTCCAGCGATAGATGCCGCTGAAGCAGGTTCACAGAAAACCCCCTCTGTTGATGCTACCAGTTTGTAAGCTTCCAATATCTCCTCATCTGATACTGCGTCTATAAATCCATTACTTTCCTTTGCTGCCTGTAATGCAGTTTGCCAACTGTAAGGATTTCCTATTCTTATTGCAGTTGCTATAGTTTGAGGATTTTTTATAGGAAAACCTTTTACTATCGGAGCAGCTCCTTCAGCCTGCCAACCTATCATCCTTGGAAGTTTTTTATTTTTCTTATGTCTATAATACTCTTTATAACCTTTCCAGTATGCAGTGATATTTCCAGCGTTTCCTACAGGTATAAAATGGAAGTTTGGAGCATCCCCTAAAGTATCAACAATTTCAAAAGCTGCTGTTTTCTGACCTTCTATTCTAAAGGGATTTACAGAATTAACAACCTCTACAGGATACTTTTTTCCTATCTCTCTAACTATACCTAATGCATCGTCAAAATTTCCTCTAATTGCTATTATTTTTGCTCCATATATTATTGCTTGAGACAGTTTACCTATGGCTACCGCTCCCTTAGGAAGTAAAACATAGGCTCTCATTCCTGCCCTTGAGGCATATGCTGCCGCTGAAGCTGAGGTGTTCCCAGTTGAAGCACATATAACAGCAGTTTTTCCATTTTCCTTCGCCTTTGAGATAGCCATTGTCATACCACGGTCTTTAAATGAACCTGTAGGATTTAGCCCTTCATATTTAAGGAAGATTTTTAGAGATTTATCTGGAGCTATTGTTTTTGATAGATTGTTAGCTTCTATGAGAGGTGTGTTTCCTTCATAAAGACTAATAACTGGAGTTTTATCTGAAACAGGTAAAAATTCCCTGTATGCTTCAATAATTCCCTTCCAACTATAAGGTATCAAAAGATAAAAACCTCCCTATTGCTTAAATTTTCAATTAACAATTATAAATTAAAATGAGTTTTGAATTTAATTTAATAAATTTTTATAGTTTCAACTTCTATATCTATATAGGTTGGTAATGTATCATAAGGGTTAGGCAGGTTATCATCTGTAATGTAAACATAATTACAATTGGAATTTTTAATAATATTTTTCATATCTGTTTCTGTTCCATTATAAACAATTATTGATGATTTACTAGGATAACTATCACAAACATATATCTTTAAATTAATTACATCTCCCTCATATACAACAATATTATCGGCTATATTGAAGTAGCTTTCATTAGGATAAGAACCTACATTTAGAACAGTAAGAAAATCCCCTTTAGATTTTATATAAAAAAATATTTCCTCATAATATTGATAATCATTAATATTTCCAGATACTTCATCTATAAAAAATCCCTCTATATTTGGATAGAATGTTAACCATTTATCTACTTCATTTTTTACATCATTTATACTTCTACTTCCATAATAAGTTGGAATATAGCCTATAGGCGTTTTATTGGCAGTGATTAGATTATTGATAACATCTTCGTAAAATAAACTTTTTGTAGTTCCTACACCATTATCTGGATTAATAACAGCGATTAAGCCATCAATATTTAACGATATTAATCTATCCCACAATATTTTATCTTCTTTGTATAGTGGTATTATAAGATTTCTTTGTTTACTACCGACTTCAACTGTGATAGAACCGTTTTCTAAACAGGAGCTTGTAAAGATAAAAGAAATGGAAAAAAGGAAAGAAAGTAAAACTCTTTTCATTTTATATTTGACTTGTTAATACAATTGCCAGTGCTTTAGATATTTCAAAGAAAATTGTCGGATAAATTCCTGAAAGTAAGATGAATATAGACATAAATGTTATTGTGAAAACTTCAGGCATTGCAAGGTTTATATTCTTATCGTTTTCTGGCTCATACATATACATGTATATAACTACTCTTAAATAGTATCCTGCTGATACTATGCTCATTACTACTAAAACAACTGCTAACCACCAGATTTCTTGTTCTATTAATGCTATGAATACTCCGAATTTACCCATAAATCCTACTGTTGGCGGAATACCCAGTAATGAAAACATTATTATTAACATAAATAATGCCATCATGGGATTTTTCTTAGCTAACCCCTTAAAATCATCTAGGTCATTACTCCAGTTGTTAGATTTTTCCATAGCTGAAAGGAATATAAATGATGCAATTGACATAAACAGATATATCAAGGAATAGAAGATTAACGCAGATATTCCATTTTCTGTTCCTGCAGCTAAAGCGGCAGTTATATAACCTGTATGAGCCACAGAAGAATATGCGAGCATTCTTTTAACATTTCTCTGTCTTAAAGCTATGAAGTTTCCGATAATCATAGATAGTGCCGCTAAAATACTCCAAGCAAAAGACCAGTAAGGTATATGAAGCGGATACGCTAAAACTAATATTTTTGCTATTATTGCTAATGTTGCAACTTTAACAACTGTTGCCATAAATGTGGTAATAGGAGTTGCTGCTCCTTCGTATGCATCTGGAGCCCACTGATGGAAAGGAACAGCTGCAACTTTTAAAGCCAGTCCAATTAACAGTAGTATTAAACCTGCTATAGTTCCCATATCATACTTATTCATTATTGCATTTAAAATTTCACTAAAATCTAAGCTTCCTGAAGTTCCGTATATTAAAGCTATTCCATAACTTATAATTGCTGTCCCTGTTCCACCTATTATTAGATATTTGAATGCACCTTCTTTAGATTTGTAATGTTTTCTGAACATTCCAGCAAGTATATAAACTGATATTGAAGATAGTTCTAAACCTACATAGAAGGTTATTAAGCTTTTAGCTGATAACATTATCATTAAGCCCAATAATGCAAAGAGGGTAATATAGTAATACTCTCCGTAAAATGTTTTTTTAGCTTCGAAGTAAGGAGTGTAATTTAAAACGATAAAGATAGTTGCCATTATTAAGAATATCTTAAATATTGTGGAGAATGGCTCTACCCAGAACAAATCATAGAATGTGATACCTACAATTCCATTTGATAAAAACTGGAATAATGGTAGTAATGCTATAACCAATCCAGCAATTGTTAAACCTGTTATTAATGTTCTGTTTTTAGTAAATAGTTCAACTGTTAGTAGAATAAAGGCTGTAATTAATATTATTAATTCAGGCATCATAAGGGCAAAGTTTGGCACTCCCAGTGTTCCAACTATCTGTTCAATAACAGACATATTGTCTCCTCCAACTTGTATAACGGTGTTTGAAATATTATAAATTATAAAATTGTCTCTAGCATAACTTTTTTGAAACAGTGTTTGATTTTAATCTTTTCCGTATAAAGCTAAAACCTTCAAAAGTTTGAATTTCTGTTTTTTTGAGTATTCAGGTTTATATATATTTTTTCCTATCTTTAAACCAAATGGAATATGTTTTTTGTAATAGTTTAATATCTGGTATGTTGCACATGAGATTTTATTTTCTAAGTTTCCATCTATTTTATCAAAATCTATGATAGCTGATTGATAACCTGTAGAGGATAACTCTTTGGTTTTTAACTCTTCTGTTTTAGCTGAAAGTTTCCAATGTATCAGCTTTAAAGGGTCTCCTTCCATATAGTCCCTAATACCTGTTAAATCTTCTTCAAAACCTTTTAAATTGGAAAAGCTTTCTTTTCTACTTCTTTTGGAATTATTACTCTCAAAAATAGTTTTGCACTTTTTTGGTTTTGGGAAAACCAGCAGTTCCAAATCAACAGGAAATCTTTTACATCTGATAAAAAAGTTAAATGGAAATATAGAGCATATCTCTATCTTTTTTATCTCATTTAAACCTCTATTTTTAAACTTTATAAAAACTTGTTTAGTTTCACTACTGTTGTTGTTTATATATGGAAAGAGTATATTTTGTTTATGGATATAAACCTTTAATAAAAATGAAGGAAAGAACCTCTTCTTATTAATCACAGTGATGCTTAAAGGAGTTTTTATATCTGCGAAAATTTCCTCTGGAGTGTGGATTTTTATTTCTAAGTTTTTTAAATTTCTTCTTCCAAGAAAACCTGATAATGCCATAAATGACAGTAATGAAGCTACAATTAAATAGACGAGATTATTTCCTGTGTTTGTTGCGGAGACCCCTAATAAAATTGTTAATATAATGTATATAAAACCTGCCTTTGTTATTTTTAAACTATCGGAACCTTTATTTCTTCTAAAATTGATTTTATAACTTCCTCCTTATTTATTTCCTCATACTCATCTTTTAATAGAACTCTGTGGGGAATAGAATAAGGGGCTAAATATTTTATATCCTCCGGTATTACAAAATCTCTACCTTCAAAGTAAGCTCTTGCCTTTGCCAATTTTGATATAGTTAAAGTTCCTCTAACGGATAAACCTGATAGAAATATGTCATTTGAGCGAGTATAGTTTGCTATATCAAGTATGTAATCTATTATTTTATCTGATATATATACTTTTTTGATTTCCTCTTTTATCTTAAAAATATCTTCTCTATTTAAAATAGGTTCTAAATTTTCTATTTCGCTTCTTTTATTTCCACCTAATAAAATTTCCCTCTCTTCCTCCCTAGAAGGATAACCTATATTTATTTTCAAAGAAAATCTGTCTAACTGAGCTTCAGGTAAGGGGAATGTTCCGTAATACTCCACCGGATTCTGTGTAGCTATAACAAAGAATGGGTCTGACAGTTTATAGGTTTCCCCCTCAATTGTAATCTGTCTTTCTTCCATTGCCTCAAGTAATGCACTTTGAGTTTTGGGAGTTGTTCTATTTATCTCATCTACTAAAACTATATTGTTAAATATGGCACCTTTATAAAAAATAAATTCCCCAGTTTTC
>QNZC01000017.1 GCA_003978565.1 Persephonella sp.
CTGTCCAAATATACGGACAGATAGCGGTAGCAAGGTGTGAAGTGTGTTTTAAAACCTTGTTTAACATTTTTGATTTAAAACACACTTCAGGTGACCACCTTTGTAGGGTAAGGTCGCATTAAGCGACAAACCCCTACAGAAGCTACCGATTTTAATCGGTAGTAGTTCACAAGTTTTCATTATCAAATATCTCTACAATCTCTCCGTTTTCTTCTACCTTTCCAAAAGGTCTTTCATAGGAAGAATAGTAATAAGGTGTGTAAGCTCTAAATTCAGCAGCACAGGTATCAACAACTTTGTAAGAAACAGAAAGTCTTCTCTCTCTAATTTTTTCTTCTGTAGTTTTCAATAAACTTGCCAACTCCCTATCTGAAAAGCCCCAAAGTTTAGCCTTCTCTAGCTCCTCATCAGTTATAGTTGCTAGGGTTTTAGTTGCCAACTCTTTCTCAAAGTCTATAATTTCCTTTATCTGATTTAAAAACCATCTATCTATTGAAGACAGTTTGTAAATATCCTCAACTGTATAACCTCTTCTGAAAGCCTCCGCTATATACCACAATCTATCTGGATTAGGATTTATTATTTTAGATTTAATTTTTTCATCATCTTCATTTTCCAATCCAATATAGAAACCGTATCTACCAAGCTCTAAACTTCTTAATGCCTTTTGAATACTTTCTTTAAATGTTCTACCTATAGACATTATCTCCCCAACAGACTTCATCATTGTTGTTAATGTTCTGTCTGCTTCTGGGAATTTAGCAAAATCAAATCTAGGTATTTTTACAACAACATAATCTATAGTTGGTTCAAATGACGCTGGAGTTTCTTTAGTTATGTCGTTAGGTAGTTCATCTAAAGTGTATCCTACAGCCAATTTAGCGGCAATTTTAGCTATTGGGAAACCTGTAGCCTTTGAAGCTAAAGCTGAAGACCTAGAAACTCTTGGGTTCATCTCTATAACATAAAACTCTCCTGTTTCTGGATTTTGTGAAAACTGAACATTAGAACCTCCAGTTTCAACTCCTATTTCTCTAATGACGGCGATAGAGTAATCTCTAAGCATTTGATATTCCTTATCTGTTAGTGTCATTGCAGGGGCAACTGTGATACTATCACCGGTATGAACTCCCATAGGGTCTAGATTTTCTATAGAACAGATAATAACGCAGTTATCATTTTTATCTCTCATTACTTCCATCTCAAACTCTTTCCAACCTAAAACCGACTGTTCAAGTAAAACTTCATTAACAGGTGAAGCATCTAATCCTGCTTTCACTTTACTGAAAAACTCATCTCTATTGTATGCGATAGAACCTCCAGTTCCTCCAAGTGTAAATGAAGGTCTTATAATAACTGGAAATCCTATCCAGTCTATTATCTCTTCAGCTTCGGCAAGTGAACGAATAACTTTACTCTTAGGCATTTTTAAACCTATCTTTTCCATTGCCTTTTTGAATAAATCTCTATCTTCAGCTTTTTTTATAGCCTCATAGTTAGCACCTATCATCTTCACATTGTATTTATCGAGAATTCCCTTTTCATATAAATCAACAGCTAGATTTAGAGCAGTCTGTCCACCAAGTGTTGGAAGTAAAGCATCAGGTCTCTCCTTTTCAATTATTTTTTCTACAACTGGGGTTATTAGAGGCTCTATATATGTCTTGTCTGCAATATTTGGGTCTGTCATTATAGTAGCTGGGTTAGAGTTTACAAGAATAACCTCATACCCTTCCTCTTTTAAAGCTTTAGCTCCCTGAGTTCCTGAATAATCAAACTCTGCCGCTTGACCTATGACTATTGGTCCTGAGCCAATTAATAAAATTCTGTGAATATCAGTTCTCTTTGGCATTCAATATAACCTCATAAAAACTTAATTTAATATATATTGTAAATAATTTTTAGTTTTTAAATCTGTGTATAAAAATCAACGAATTTTTTTTAGATAATATTTATAAATTATAAAAGTATAAGGAAAATATTAGGCAAAATATCAAACCGATTTAATTTTGTTAAGTTTTCTATCTGTTTAAGTTCTCTCGGAAAGTTCATATAAAGCTATAAAATTTTTTAGGGTAATAATACGAGGAATAATTTTTGTATTTTAAAGGAATTTCAGGGTTTAATTTAATTATGAGATTATGTATAGAAATTTAGCAACAACTAACCTAATATAAAAATTCCCTTTTAATTAAAAATCTTTTTCAAAACTAAAGGAGGATACGATGGGAAATGAGATAAATGTTAGTTTAACAGTTGAGTTAGCCCATCAGTGTGTAAAGTGTTCTGCCTGTCGTTCAGTCTGTCCAACTTACAGTGTTGTAAAAGAGGAGAGAAGTTCTCCTAGAGGAAGGTTAGCTTTAGCTGAGGCTGTGGTAGATGGATTAATGCCACTTACAGAAGATATAGCTAGACAGTGGAACGAATGTGCTATGTGCCGTAGATGTGAATGGATATGTCCAAATGAAGTTGAGTATAAGGAAATTATGTTTAGAGCAAGACATTTAGCAGATGAAAAGTTAGAAAAGAGAGATTTTGTAAAGTCTGCAGTTTATAACGGTCTTGCAATGATGGGGAATTTTATAACAAAAACTGCTATGAAGATAGCTCCAAAAATTTTAGAATTTTATGGAAAGGCATCTAAAAAGGAAGTTCCTGAATACAATGCTGTCTTTTTAGATACGGGAATACCTAAATTTACAAAACTTATGCCAAAGCCAACAGCAAAACCATTCGCTTTAAGGGGAAAAATTTCTAAACCAAATAAAGAGAAAAAGGGAAGATTACTATTCTTTACAGGTTGTATGATAGATGCTTTTTACGGAAAAACTGGAGAAAGTGTAATAAAGTTAATGAACAGTTTAGGATATGAGGTTGTTGTTCCTGAAAATATTAGATGTTGTGGAGCTCCCCAACTATACGGTGGTCAAGTTGAGTTATTTGAAAAATTGTATAGGCACAATAAAGAGGAAATAGATAAGTATGAGTTTGATTATATTGTTGTTGCCTGCCCAACCTGTGGAGGTGCTTTAAAGGAAGAGTATAAATATCCAGTTAAAGATTTCGCTGAAATATTAGCAGAGGAAGGCTATCTAGTTTTTAGCGGAAATGGTGAAAAAGTAACATTCCACTTCCCTTGTCACTCATACACAGCTATGAAAACTAATCCAAATGTGTATAGAACAGTTTTAAAGAACGTAAAAAATGCTGAGTATGTTGAAGGGGAACAGGCTATGATGTGTTGTGGATTTGCAGGATACTTCTCAGTGGCAAATTATGAGGTTGCAACAGAACTTCAAAAGAGAAAGGTTAAAGATATAGAGAACACTAAAGCCCAGTATGTTTTATCAGACTGTCCCGGTTGTGTATTTAATATAGCTGATGGTATGTATAAACATGGAGACTATAAAAATATACAGGTTAAACATTTAGCGGACTATTTAGCAGAGAGATTAGAGGAAAAATAACAAAAATTAGAATTTCTGCTCTATCTTTTAATTCTTTCCTCTTAATCTTTATTTTAAATTAAACTAATATTAGACCATTTTTTATATCAAGGAGAAAAAATGGATACTTCCACAAAACTTAATCTTGCAGGGGCTTTATTTATGGCTTTATCTTGGTTAGTAGTTTTAAGCTTAAATTTTTATAGTTTTTATAAAATTCTGTATAATACAAAAAAGGATAAATAAATTTAAAAAAGAGAGGAAAAAATTGGTAAGAGTTAGATTTGCTCCAAGTCCAACAGGTTATCTACATCTAGGTAATGCAAGAACAGCTTTATTTAATTATATATATGCCAAACATAACAATGGAAAACTTATTTTAAGAATAGAAGATACTGATAAAGAGAGGTCTAAAAAAGAGTATGAAGAACTCTTAATAGATGACCTTAAATGGCTAGGTATAGAGTGGGATGAAGGAATAGACAAAGGTGGAGAATTTGCACCTTACAGACAATCAGAAAGAACAGAAATTTATAATCAATATATAGAAAAATTAAAACAATCAGGTCATATATACAAATGTTATTGCACTCCTGAAGAGCTTGAAGAAGAAAGAAAGAGAGCATTAGCAGAGGGAAGACCACCTAGATACAGTGGTAAGTGTAGAAATCTGTCTAAAGAAGAACAGGAAAGGTTAGAAAAGGAAGGAAAAAGTTATGTTTGGAGATTTAGAGCTCCTGATGGAGAAAATATAGTTTTTGAAGATTTAATAAAAGGATTAGTTGAAATAAACGTTAATGAGTTTGGAGATTTTGTTATTGTCCGTTCAGATGGTTCACCAGTTTATAATTTTGTTGTAGTTATAGATGATGCACTTATGAAAATAACCCATGTAATTAGGGGAGAAGACCACCTGTCTAACACTCCAAAACAGATTTTAATATACAGAGCATTAGGTTTTGAAGTTCCTAAATTTGCCCATCTACCGATAATATTAGGGGAGGACAGAAGTAAACTTTCAAAGAGACACGGAGCAGTATCAGTTAGAGCTTTTAGAGAGGAAGGTTATGTTTCTGAAGCTATGTTTAATGGACTTGCACTGTTAGGATGGCATCCAAAAGGAGATAATGAGGTTTTATCAAAGGAAGACATAATAAGTGAGTTTGATATAGAAGATGTTCACAATGCTCCGGCAGTTTTTGATAGGGCTAAACTAAAATGGTTAAACGGAGTTTACATAAGAGAAAAGTTAGATTTAGAAGACCTAACAAAAAGGGCAATACCGTTTTTTGAAAAGTTTGGATATGAGGCAGATTTTGAATACTACAAAAAAGTAATGGAAATTATAAGAGACAGTTTAGAAACTTTAAATGATATAAAAGATAGAGCATTTCCATTCTTTGTTGAAGATTATGAAATTGAGGAAAATGGTAAAGAGTTTATACAGTCTGAAACGGGAAAAGCAGTTTTAAAACTGTTTTACGAAAAGGTTAAAGATAGAGAAAATATAGACAGAAATGAGTTTAAAAAGATAACTAAAGAAATCCAAAAGGAATTAAAGGTTAAAGGGAAAAATCTATTTATGCCTATCAGAGTTGCTCTAACCGGTAAAACTTCCGGTGTTGATATGGCTCTACTAATTGAAGCTTTAGGGAAAGAGAGGGTTTTAAAAAGATTAGAGAGAATTTTTGAGTTTATCAGTTAATAATTTTATTTTTTAATTTTAATTAAAGGAGTAAAAAGATGAAAATGGGAAATAAGTTCTATTAGAAAGCTGACCATTTAACTTTATCAAAAACCTCGTAAGCATTGAAAGAGCTTCTAACTAACTGACCTGAATAAACAGTTTTAAAGCCAATTTTATAGCCTATATTTTCAAACTCTTTAAACTCTTCATCTGAATAATATTTTTTTACAGGTAAATGGGAAATAGAAGGTTGTAAATACTGTCCTATCGTTAAAATATCACAATCAACATCTATCAAGTCTTTCATAACATTTATAACTTCCTCTTTTGTTTCCCCTAAACCTACCATCAAACCTGATTTAGTTAGAATATTTTTGTCAAAGACTTTTACCATTCTTAAAAGCTCTAAAGATTTTTTATAATTTCCCCTATGTCTAACTTTACTATAAAGTGATGGAACAGTTTCAATGTTGTGATTAATAACATCTGGTTTAGCATCAACAACTATTTTTAAATAATCCCAATTAAATTTAAAATCAGGAATTAAAACCTCTATTTTTGTATTCGGATTTTTCTTTCTAATTTCATATATAACATCTGCAAAATGGGAAGCTCCTCCATCCTCTAAATCATCTCTATTTACAGAGGTTATTACAACATACTTTAGTTTTAACTTTTTTACAGCTTTAGCTATATTTTTAGGCTCTTCTTTATCAAGCTCAGAGGGTCTTCCAGTTAAAACATCACAGTATAAACATCTTCTGGTGCATATATTTCCCATTATCATAAAGGTTGCCGTTTTTCTGGAAAAACAATCTCCAATATTTGGGCATGATGCCTCTTCACAGACAGTGTGTAAATTTAGTTTTCTAAGGAGAGCTTTCATTTTAGTGATTTCAGGAGATAAGGGAGATTTGACCTTAGGTTTTTTTATATTTGGAGATTTTACATTTAAGAAATCAAATTCCATTTTCATACCTTAATTTACATATCTAAATCTAACAGGTTAAAAAAGGGTAAAGGGGAGAGAGTTTTTTATTTACATTCCCCAAGGTTGTTGTTGTTCTAAGTTTACAGCTACAACTTCTTTAACTTCAGGTATAGCTTCCTTTAATTTCATCTCTATACCACCTTTTAATGTATAAAGGGACATTGCACATCCATGACAAGTTCCCATTAATCTAACATAAACAGTTCCATCTTCACCTATATCAACAAGTTCAACGTCTCCACCATCAAATCTTAACATTGGTCTTATTTGTTCTAAAACTTCCTCTACCTTTGCTCTATTTATATTAACTTTTTTAGTTTCTGACATTTTTATCCTCCTTAAGTCTTTTGATTATTTTATTCTAATATTTAAATAAATCACCAATTTTAGCTATGATATTTATTAGCCTTCATCTGGAACATCATGAACAACAACAGTTTTTCCAGCCCACTCTGATAGAATATCACAGGCAACCTTTGCACCTGAACCTGAAGCTGAAGCATACATAGTAGGTTCACCAGCTAATAAACCAGCAACATATAAACCATCTTTAACTTTGTTATTGTTATGTTTCAACATCACTTTGTTAGGTCTAGGTGAGTTATGATGTTCTACCACTTCTACATTTAAACCTTCTATATCAAATTTATGAAATCCAGTAGCTAAAACTAGATTTTCTCCTTCAAAAACCTTTCCATCTTCTAAATACACTTTAAAGTTTTCCTTCTTCCCCTCTGCCTTTACAACTTTACCTTTTACTAAATCTACATTTTCATAACTATTAACCTGTTCTCTTATCTGCTTTAGAAGTTCTTTCCCCAATATCCCTGTAGGTATTCCCGGCACATTTTTTAATAATGCTTTATCTAAATCTGAGTATTCTCCATAAATTACCAAATATCTCTTTCCTTCAACAAATGGAAATTTACCCTTTGCTGATGCCAATGTTAAAGCTGTTGTTAACCCTGCAGGACCTCCACCAATTATTATAACTGCGTATTTATCTGCCATCTTCTTCCTCCTATTTAAAATTTTTTTCTTTTCTTAATATAACTAAACCTTTAACATTTTTTCTTCTTAAGTAATCTTCAATAGGTATATCAACAACTTTATTATATTTCTTCAAAGATGAAGCGTTTCTGAAGTATATTCTATTACCTTTCTTTATAACTATTCCAATATGTGTTACATCTAACCAGTCATTTTTGTCTCCATATGCATATGAGCCTATTAAATCTCCAGTTTCAAGTTTATTTATAATTTCTTTATCAAAATCTTTTACTTTTATGTAATAGAAGGTTCTGTTTTTAACTTCAACTTCAGGAAGTATAACTTTTCCTCTTTTATCAGAAAAATTTATTAATTTTTCTACTTTTATAGCTTTAAAAGGAGCTATATCTTTTCCTATGTCTCTATATCCATTATTATCTATCCAATCTGTAAAAAAGTGGTTTCTATACTTATAATCAACAATCCCTTTTTTGTATCTTACATATCTCAATTTGTCTATAAAATCATTAAAATCTTTTGATTTTGCTAATGCTTCTACATATTCAACAAATGTCATACAGTCTACACCTTCTAACTGTATAACTAATATCTCTTTATCTGTTTTGAAATCTAGAGAAATCCTTTTATAAGGAACATCTAGAAATTGAGATGAAATATAATTTATTTTCCTTTTCCATTTTTCTTTTTCATCTTTTCCACTGATTTTGTTAGCTTTAGACAGAATTTTATTTATTCTATCTTTTGAAAAATTACCCAAGTTTATGATTATTTTTTTATTGAAATTATCTGTTTTCTGGAATAGATAAGGGTCTCCCTTGCAATTTAAACTGAAAAAGTTAAGTAATAAATAAATGAGTATAAAAATCTTTAGAATTTTCATTGAAAACCTTTTTTAGTTTCTCATTAAATTCCAATTATATCTTTTTTTATAGTATTTATTTTATAATAAATCTTACTTAAGTCTTTGGGAGGACATTTAATATGCTGAAATATGATGTGTTAATTGTTGGTGCAGGTGGAGCAGGTTTAATGGCTGCCTTAGAGGCGAGTAAAGCAAAAGATTTAAAAATAGGAGTTATAACAAAAGTTTATCCTACAAGGTCTCATACTGGTGCAGCTCAAGGTGGTATAAATGCTGCTTTAGCAAATGTTGACCCTTCAGATAGTCCAGAGGTTCACACTTTTGACACAGTAAAAGGTTCTGACTATCTAGGAGACCAAGATGCAATTGAATATATGTGTGAAGAGGCTCCAAAGAGAATTTATGAGTTAGAACATTTGGGAGTTCCATTCTCAAGACTTCCTGATGGAAGAATAGCACAGAGACCATTCGGTGGAGCAGGTTTCCCTAGAACATGTTATGCGGCAGATAAAACTGGACACGTTATATTACATACTTTATATGAACATTGTTTAAAGAATGGTGTCGAGTTTTTAAATGAGTGGTTTGTAAAAGAGTTAATCGTCGATAATGATGAAGCTAAAGGGGTTATAGCGATAGATATTAGAAATGGAGAAGTTCACACTATACAGGCAAAATCAATAATATTTGCTACAGGTGGATATGCAAGGGTTTACTGGGTAAGAAATACAAATGCTATAGGTTCAACTGGAGATGGAATGGCAGTTTGCTATAGAGCAGGAATACCTTTAAAGGATATGGAATTTGTCCAGTTTCACCCAACAGGTTTAAGGTCAACTGGAATACTCGTTACCGAAGGGGCTAGAGGGGAAGGTGGTTATCTTATAAATAACAAAGGTGAAAGATTTATGGAAAAATACGCTCCTAACAAAATGGAGTTAGCTCCAAGGGACTTAGTTGCTAGAGCTATAGAAACTGAAATACTGGAAGGTAGAGGCTGGGGCGAAGGAATGATGGCATATGTCCATCTAGATTTAAGACATCTAGGAGCTAAGAAGATTAAGGAGAGATTACCACAGATAAGAATGTTAGCTATAGACTTTGAAGGTGTTGACCCTATAGAAGAGCCAATTCCTGTAAGACCTTCAGCTCACTATTCTATGGGTGGAATACATGTAGAAGATTACAAAACATCTATGACACCTGTTAAAGGTGTTTTTGCAGTTGGAGAGTGTGCATGTGTATCAGTTCACGGAGCTAACAGATTAGGTGGAAACTCTCTATTAGACCTTGTTGTCTTTGGAAAACCTGCAGGGGAGGCGGCAGTAGAGTATGCTAGAAGTGTTCCAGATGACACATCATTTAACTTAAAAGCTGAAGAAATTAGGGCACAGAAGGAGATTGATGAGTTATTAAAGAAAGAGGGAACAGAAAACATAAACGATATAAGATTGGAAATGGCTCAAACTATGTGGGATAAGGTAGGTATCTTCAGAGAAGAAAAACCTATGCTTGAAGCTATAGAAAAAATAAAAGAGCTTAAAGAGAGATATAAAAATCTTGCAGTAGGAGATAGTGGAAGACTATTTAACACTGCTTTAATTAATTACCTTGAGTTAGGAAACCTTTTAGATTTAGCTGAAGCTATAGCTACAACTGCAGTCTTAAGAAAGGAAAGTAGAGGAGCTCACGCTAGAAGAGATTATCCAAACAGAGATGATGAAAACTTCTTAAAACACTCTTTATCTTACTACACTGAAGATGGTCCTAAAGTTGAGTATATAGATGTAAGAATAACTAAATATCAACCACAGGAAAGAAAATACTAATTCTTTCCCGCTTTTTCTCTTTCCCTTTTATCTCAAAAAAAATCTTATAATAATATTTAAAGTTTTCCTTATAATTTTTGGAATATATGGAATGGAAATATTATTTAATTGGAATATTAAAGAAAAACCTGAAGACTTTATTGTTAAAGAAGTGGCGGAATATCCCTTTAGTAAAAATGGAAAATATTTTTTATATCTCTTAATAAAGAGAAATATGAATACAAAAGAGATAACAGCTCCCTATAGACTGTGGTATGCCGGTTTGAAAGATAAAAATGCTCTAACATTTCAGTATGTTTCATCTGATAAGTATCTAGGGGAACTAATAAAGGAAAGGAGAGATAAAGAAACTTTTTTTATTATGTATTTTTTAGGAAGGATAAAGAAGAGGGTTAAGATAGGTCATCTAAAGGGAAATAAATTCTCTATTAAGTTAAAGGGTAATTCTATAGAGTTAAAAGATTGGTTTATAAACTATTACGATTTACAGAGAATAGAAAGAAACTTAAATAAAGGAAAAAAGCTACTGTTAACTTTATCTGAAAATAAGAGTTGGAAAAAACTAAAATGGTTGGAAAATTTTTATATAGAGGCTTATTTAAGTTACATCTGGAATAAATCACTAGAATTATATTTAATGGAAAATTTTGAAGGATACTTTATCAAAGAAAAAAAGTTTAAATTCTTTATCCCTTACACAGACTACAGTTATCTATTTCAAAATATACAAAAGTTTTGGCCTATTTTAGGGTATAAAGTAAAACTAAATGACACTGAAAAACTATTTTATAGAAAAGTTTTGACGGAGGAAGGTCTAGATTTTGACAGTTTGATAGAAAAACTCAAATCTTTAAAACTTAAGGGAGATTATAGGAAAACCTTTTTGAAAGCAGAAGATATAAAAGTTAATAAAGAGAGAATAGAGTTTTTTCTTTCAAAAGGTGCCTATGCCACTATGTATTTAAAACACATATATTCAAATTTTTAAAATCATTAAATCATTATAAGTTTTTACTTTTCAAACTCTTTGATTATAAAAGAAGTATCTATAACTGTTAAAATTTTTTTAACTAGAAAAAAATGGAGGATTATATATTGGGTGTTTTAAGATTTCTGACAGCAGGAGAAAGTCATGGACAGGCTTTAACTTCAATAATAGAGGGAATACCTTCAAACTTAAAAATATCTACTGATTTTATTAATAGGGAGTTGGCTAGAAGGCAGAAGGGTTATGGTCGTGGTGGAAGAATGAAAATAGAGAAGGATAAAGCTGAAATTTTATCTGGAGTTAGATTTGGATTAACTTTAGGTTCACCTATTACACTTTTAATAAAAAATAAAGATTGGGAAAACTGGACAGATATTATGGCAGTTGAGGGAGATAAAACAGACAAAAGGGAAATAACAAATCCGAGACCTGGACATGCTGATTTAGTAGGAGGTATAAAGTATAACTTTACAGATTTAAGAAATGTTTTAGAGAGGGCATCAGCTAGGGAAACAGCCGCTAGAGTTGCTGTAGGTGCAGTATGTAAACAGTTGTTAGAGGATATAGGAATAAAAATCGGTAGTTATGTTATTTCTATAGGAGGTTTAAAGGTAAGTGATAAATATCTAAATCTCTCTCTAGAGGAAAGATTTAAAAATGCTGAAATATCAGAGGTAAGAATACCTTTACCGGAAGAGGATGATAAATTTAAAAAGTTTATAGATAAAGCTAAGGAAGATGGAGAAAGTTTAGGGGGAGTGTTTACTGTATTTGCAACAGGAGTGCCAATGGGATTAGGAAGTTATGTTCAATGGGATAGAAGATTAGATGGAAGAATAGCCCAAGCTATGATGAGTATTCAGGCTATAAAAGGGGTTGAGATAGGGGAAGGTTTTAAAGTTGCCGATAAGTTTGGTTCAGAAGCCCACGATGAGATATTCTGGGATGAAGAGAGAGGCTTTTATCATAAAACCAATAGAGCTGGTGGACTTGAAGGAGGTATGACAAACGGAGAACCAATATTAGTTAATGTTGCTATGAAACCTATTCCGACTTTAATGAGACAGAAATCTTTAAAAAGTGTAAATATAAAGACTAAAGAACCATTTTTAGCGGCTAAAGAGAGGTCTGATATTACAGCAGTTCCAGCTGCTGCAGTTGTCGGTGAAGCTATGTTATCTATAGTTTTGGCTAATGCAATTCTAGAAAAGTTTGGAAATGACAACTGGTTAGAAATAAAGAAAAGGATAGAGGAGTATAGAGAATATACAAAAAATCCTTTCTAATATATTGTTTTCGCAATTTCTCTTAAGAATTTATCTATAAGATTAAGTTTCTCTGTTATTATTTTGTATAAAAGCTCTGGCATTACTTCCTTCTCAGGATTTGCCAGAGTTTCCTTTAAATTATTTAACTCTTGGAAAAATATAGCAACATCTGTAGATAATACATTGTTTTCCATTAAACCTTTAAAACATTCCTTCCCTGTTTTTAATCCCATCTTCCTTGATAGATGTCTACAAATCCAAGAAGAAGCATCAGCTAAAGACACTAAATAGTATCTTGTCCTATCTATAAAGTAAGGAGAATTTTTAAATTCATCTAAACTGTATTTAGCAAATGTTTTTAACTTTTTTTCCATAGATTTTAAAACTGTAGCCTGTTCGTTTAGCTTTTTTATGTTTACAGGATACTTTAACTTTTTCTCTTTAGATTTTAACTCCTTTACTATAGAAGCTAACTCCTTTAGAAATAGACTATCTAAAGTATCAACAAAATTTTTTAACAGGGGATACATCTTCTCAGGTGGATATTTGAACTCATTTTTAAAGAGGGTATCTCTAAAATTGTAAAAATCTATAAATGTTCTATTTAATTTCTCAGAAAATATCTGCTCATTGGCTAAATCTAAAATACAATCTTCCTTTTTCTTTAAGTTGGAGATTTCCTTCAAAAGATGACACGCTATTTTATCTAACTCATCATAGGTAAATAGTGCATAATACTGTGCTCTATCAGGATACATAGGTGTTTTAATAAAGTTTTCATATCCTAAATCAAGTATCTGTTTAACTTTGGATAATGACCTTTTAAATTTAGTAGCCTTTTCATTTAAGAATTCTATATCTATCATTGGAATTATCTCCTTCTTTATGTTATAAATTTTTCTACTTTTATTTTAACTAAGGAAAGGATATTTTTATGAGTATTCTTATTACAGGTGGTGCAGGTTTTATTGGTAGCACTTTAGGATTAAATATGTTAAAAAAGGGGGAAGATATTTATTTTTTAGATATAAAGGATAAACCTAATTTTATTCCAAACGATAGATATTTCAATATAGATATTACTGATAAAAATTCTTTAGAAGATGTATTTAAGAATATTAAGTTTGATGGAATTATACATTTGGCCGCAATTTCAAGGGTTGTATGGGGAGAAGAAGAACCAGAAAAATGCAAAAAAACTAATATTGAGGGAACAAATAATATCCTTTCTTTAATAGCTAAATATCTTCCAAAAAGTTGGTTTATTTTTGGTAGTAGCAGGGAAGTTTATGGAGAAGCAGAAAATCTCCCTGTTAAAGAAGATGACCCTAAAAAACCAATTAATATATATGGTAGAACAAAATTAGAAGGTGAAAATTTAACGATTAAATACTCACAAGAGTATGGAATTAATTCTGTAATTTTAAGATTTTCCAATGTTTATGGAAATGAAAGAGATATTTTAGATAGAGTTATACCAAAATTTATAATATCTGCATTGAAAAATGAACCATTAACTATACAGGGAGGAACTCAGATATTTGATTTTACATATATAGATTATACAATTGAGGGAATAAAAAAAACTATAGAATTATTAAATTCTCAATCAAAACAAAACGGTTATATAGATGATTTTCATATTCTAACTGGTAAACCTAAATCTATAGTAGATTTAGCAGAAATGATAATTGATTATACAAATTCAAGTAGTGAAATTGTATATTTAGAAGGTAGATATTATGATGTTGATAAATTTTACGGAGATATAAAAAAGATAAGAAATGTATTGGGAATAGGTGAACCAATATATTTAGAAGATGGATTAAAAAAAACTGTAAAACTATATAGGGAGATTTTTGTATGAAAATTTTACAGGTTATTCATGGTTTCCCACCTTACTATATGGCTGGTTCAGAAGTTTATACTTATAATCTAACCAATGAACTGTCTAAAAATAATGAAGTTTTTATATTTACAAGAATAGAAAATCCATTTATGAAACCTTTTGAAACGATAGAAGAAAAAATTAAAAATTTAAATATTTACAGGATAAATAACCCAACCCCTGAATACTCTATTGAAAGAAAATATTTAAATAAAAATATAGATAAGATTTTTGAAGAATTTTTAGCTAAAATTAAACCTGATATAGTTCATATTCAGCACCTTTCCCATCTATCTACAAATATAGTTAACATTGTAAAAGATTACAACATACCAATTGTTTTCACTATACACGATTTCTGGATGTTCTGTTTAAGAGGTCAGCTTTTGACAAGGGATTATCAAATCTGTAAAGGTCCCGATGAAAAAGAGTGTATAAGTTGTCTTTGGTATCTGAATACTAATGAACAAAATTTTAGTACTTATAAAAAACATATGGAAGAAATTATAAATAAAATAAATATATTTTTAGCTCCATCTAAAACTGTTAGGGATTTCTTTATAAGAAATGGTATAAATGAAAATAAGGTTATTTTATCAAAATATGGTTTTGATAAAACAAAAATTAAGTATAGAAGAAAAAGATTTGAAAAAAATCAGGGCATAACATTTGGATTTGTAGGTAGAATAATCCCTGCAAAAGGTATTCATATATTAATAGAAGCATTTAATAGAACTAAAAATAAGAACAATTCTGTTTTAAAAATATTTGGTAGTTTAGGAAATTTAAAAACTTATTTGGAAAGTTTAGCAGGTAAAAATATATACTTTATGGGTGGCTTTAATAATGAGGAGATAGATAAAATATTAGATGAAATAGATATATTAGTAGTTCCATCTATATGGTATGAAAACTCACCTTTAGTTATTCAAGAAGCTTTTTTAAAAGGTATTCCAGTTATAACATCAAATATAGGTGGTATGGCTGAGCTTGTGGAAGATGGTAAAAACGGTTTTCTTTTTAAAATAGGTGATATTGAAGATTTAAAAAATAAAACGGAAATGATAATGGAAAATCCAACTATATTAAATAATTTAGATATAAATCCAAAAGAAGTTAGAGATATAAAAGAGGATGCTAAATCTATACAAAGAATTTATGAGGATTTACTATGTCAAAATTAAAAAAGTTAAAAGCACCATGGAGAATAACATTTGATACTAACCCAGATATATGTAATTTAAACTGTATAATGTGTGATACACATAGTATTTATAATCCTAATAAAACTAAAAAGAGAAAAAACTTACCTATAGATGTAGTAGAAAAAGTTATATCTTCAGTTGCTGAATATCTAGAGGAAATAATACCAAGCACAATGGGAGAACCTCTTTTATATAAAGATTTTCCAAAAATCATAGAGTTAGCAAAAAAATATAATGTGAAAATTAATTTAACTACAAATGGGACTTTTCCTATATTGGGAGTAGAAGAGTGGGCTAAACTTTTAATGCCTGTAGTTAGTGATATAAAAGTTTCAATTAATGGTGTTAGTAAGGAAATAGCTGAAAGCATAATGGTAGGTATAGATATAGAAAAGCAGATAGAAAATATAAAAGTTTTAATAAAACATAGAGATTTAGTTAGAAAAAAAGGCATAAACTACCCAACTATAACCTTTCAAGCAACATTTATGAAAAAAAATCTTTATGAACTTCCTAAACTTTTAAAGTTGGCTATTCAATTAGGAGTAGATAGATTTAAGGGGCATCATCTCTGGATTACATGGGAAGAAATAAAAGATGAAGATTTAAGAAACAACAAGGAATTGATAGAAGAATGGAACAAGATTGTTGATGAGTTTTATAAAATAAAAGAAAAATATAATTCAGATATAAAGTTAGACAATATATACAAGTTAGGTAATACAAATAGCCAAAAAGTCAACAGGGAAGATTTTATCTGCCCTTTTCTAGGGAAAGAGGCTTGGATAAATTGGGATGGGCAGTTTAATGTGTGTTGTGCTCCAGATAATTTGAGAAAGAATTTTGGATATTTTGGTAATGTTTTAGAAGAAGATTTTTTAACTTTGTGGAATAGTGAGAAGTATAACAATCTTTTAAAGATATGGGGAAATAATCCTGTTTGTCAAATGTGTAATATGAAAAAACCCAGAAATCAAGTTAAATATGAATAAAGAGTTAAGGAAAATTTTAAATTTTATAAAAAAGGATTTTTATACAGTTGAAAATGTTATTGCTATACTAAGTGTTGGAAGTTTATCTGAAGGTAAAGAAGATTATTTTTCAGATATGGATTTAATTTTTTATTTAAAAGATTTAAAAAAGGAATATGAAGTTTTAGAAAAGATTGAAAGCATTTTTAATAAATTAGGCTATAAAATATTAAGAAAATTTAAAAGATATGAAAAAATAATTATTTACATATTTAATGAAGAATTAGAATATTCTACAAAGATAGAAATCTTTTTATCCTTAAAAGACAAAGTAAAAGAGCACATCTTATATCTAGCAAATTCGGAAATTAAAGATATAAAAAACTGCATACTTTTTGATAAAGGGAATATATATCAAATCTTAAAGAAGAACAGTGTAGATT
>QNZC01000087.1 GCA_003978565.1 Persephonella sp.
AAACTATAGAAGACTTATATAAAACTAAAGGGAATGACCCATATTTTAGAAGTAGTTTTGAAAACTTTTTAATTGAATTAATGGAAACAGAAGGAGTAGAAGAGATAAAAATTTTATTTTACACATTGCCAATAAGGACAAGTATAAAGAAGGAAGTTCTAAAAGATTTAGAAGAGGCTATACAAACATTCAAACTAAAGAGAGAGTTAAAGAAGGTTAATTTAACAGGGGTCTTAAAGAGTGCAATTTCTAGAATGTAAGAATTACAAAAATAAAATAATATAAATGAAGGAGGTATTTTCATTGGAATACAAATATATAGTTATATTTATAACAGTTCCCTCTTTAGAGGTAGGTAAGAATATAGCTGATTTAATTGTTGAAAAAAAATTAGGTGCATGTGTGAATATCAGCTCAAAAATTAACTCTGTCTACTTCTGGGATGGAAATATAGAGAGAGATGATGAGTATCTTTTAATTATCAAAAGTAGGAAGGACAAATTTAAAGAGCTAGAAGAAGAGGTGAAAAAGGTTCATCCTTACACTGTTCCAGAAATTATAGCTATGCCAATTATTTTAGGTTCCGATGATTATCTAAACTGGATAGATGAAACATTAGATAGATAGAAATATCAACTAGTTATAAACTAACCATAAAAATCATCTCTTAATTATTACTGAATAAACTCATTCTCTTTTTTTTATTTCTAAAATGTATCAATTTTAACAAAAAAGCATATTATAGAGTATCTTTTCAAAACAAGAGTTAGTGTTTGTTTACAGAAAATATATTCCTGTATAATTCTAAAAACTAAATTTGGAGGAAACTCAATTGAAGAAAATTATTCTAACTTTAGGATTAAGTTCACTGTTAATTGTGTCATGTGGAACGGCAGGAAAAAATACAAGTAGTAGTAGCATACCAGTAAAAACTGAATATATAAAACCTGCCTACTCACTTCAAGAGGCTGAAAAAATTATAAGGGATTATGTTAAAGGTATGCACATGGTTTCCGATGTGAAGGTTTATGAAGGAAAGAAATACTACATAGGAGAAGTTTACATCAAAGGTTATAACGGTTTTGATACAGTCAGAAAAATTTATTTAAGCAAAAGGGACAAATCTGTAATTCTTCCAACTATGGCTGAAACATACGATTATAAGTATATGCAAACGAAATAATTCACCCTCTCTTTCCCCTTTTCTCCTTGAACTTTTTCCAAGATTTTATAACTTCCTCTATAGCATCTTTATAACTGTCCTTTTCTGTTTCCCAAACAACAATACCAGCCCTTGCTAAATCCCATCTAACTTCAAAATCTAATGGATGATTTTTAGATACAATCATATCTAAATTTTGATTTATTGCCTTTTTGCTTACATCTTTTTCATCTTTAGAAATTTCTATTTCAGATATATTTTTTATCTTATAATCCTCATCTATATCAATAATTTTTAAATTTGTTGAAGAGGAAAAATCTTTTATCTTTCCATCTTTATCTGTTGGTATTCCTACCTTCAAACCCTTCTGTCTAATAGGCTCATAATGTATAAAAACACTATCTATATTGGGGATTTCATATTTTATCTGTAATGCTATCTTATCAACTATTTCATGAGCTTCTCTTAAACTGGAGTTATTAACTAAAAGCTCTATCTCTAAAAACTTGAAACTTCCAGCTTCTCTTCCTCTAATGTGTTTAATATCCCTTACTTCAGGAAATTTTTTAATTATATTCTGGATTTTTTCCAGTTCTTCTTTATCTAATGAGACATCTAATAAAGTTTTTAATCCAGATGTAAAAATTTCCCAACCACTATGGACAATAAAGAGAGCAACTATAATAGATGCATACTTATCCAGATTATATCCTAAATATGTTCCCACAAGTCCAACAATAACAATAGTAGAGGCTAAAAAATCAGCCCATATATGCTCTGCATCGGCTTTTAATACAGGTGAGTTTAGTTTCTCAGATGCTTTTAATTCCAACCGTGAATATATAAATGTTGAAATCATAGCTATCACCATTATGGCAATAGCATATTCTATATTTTTAACTTCAATTTCTTCCCTTGAAAAGAATGCTTCTTTAATTATTTCGTATGCGGCAAAGAATAAGAATATAGCTATTATTATTGATGCAATATTTTCTAATTTATACAGTCCGTATGGAAACTCCTTTGTTTTTTTATTCGCAAGTTTTACACTTATTAGAGATATAACAGAAGCTACAAGGTCTGAAAAGGAGTGGATAGCTTCAGCCATAAGAGATAAACTACCTGTTATTAATGCAAAAATAAATTTTAATCCTGTTAAAGAAAAATTAAGAATTAGGGAGCCAAAAGCCCATTTCTCTTTTTCTTTTTGAAAGTTTAGATTATTTTCAATCATAATTTTACCTAAAAGAGAATTAAAAAGGAAAAATTTTATTTGTTTTTTCTTTGAGCTTTTGCAAAAACTTTTAAAGGTAATCCCCAAACTTTAGTGAAATACTCACCTGCCTTATGGTCAAACTCATCTTCAGGACTGTAAGTTGCAAGATTTTCAAAGTATAAACCGTTTGGAGACTTTCTACCAACAATAGTAGCACTTCCTTTATAAAGCTTAAATCTAACTGTTCCATTTACCAGTTTAGCTATCTCGTTTGTGAATGCATCTAAAGCCTCACGGAGTTTCGAAAACCATAGGCCGTTATACACTAAATCTGCGTAAGGTTGTGATATATGTGTGAGCTTATAATGATAAGTAAATCTATCTAAAACTAAACTTTCTATTTCATCGTAGGCTTTTATAAGAATTAGTCCTGCTGGGCTTTCATAAACTTCCCTCGTTTTTATTCCTACCAGTCTGTTTTCTACCATATCAATTCTTCCAACTCCATGTTTACCTGCTATCTCATTTAAATCCCATATTAACTTCCAAAGCTGGTCATATTTTTTACCATTTATTGCTATAGGTGTTCCTTCTTTAAACTCTATTTCTATATACTCTGGCTCATCTGGAGCATTTAAAGGATTTACAGTTATTTCAAATGCATCTTCAGGTGGTTCCTTCCATATGTCTTCTAAATCTCCCGCTTCTATTGCAACTCCCCAAAGATTTCTATCGTATGAGTAAGGTTTTTCTTTTGTGGCTTTTACTGGTATTCCATACTTCTTAGCATACTCTATCTCTTCTTCCCTTGATTTGAACTCCCAATCTCTAACTGGAGCTAAAACCTCTATATCTGGGTCTAAAGCCCATACTGAAGTTTCAAATCTTACCTGGTCGTTTCCCTTCCCTGTTGAACCGTGAGCTACATAATGGGCGTCGTATTTGTGAGCCAGTTCAACTAGCTTTTTAGATATTAACGGTCTAGATAAAGCAGATAGTAATGTATATCTATTTTCATATAAAGCTCCACTTCTCATTAAAGGAAGACAGTATTCTCTAGCGAACTCTTCTTTTACATCGTCAACTATAGCCTCTACTGCACCGGAAGCCTTAGCTTTCTCTGGTATTTCGTCAAGTTCTTCACCTTGCCCAACATCTGCAGTATAGGTAATAACTTCAAATCCTTTTTCTGTTAACCATCTAACTATAACAGACGTATCAAGTCCACCTGAATAGGCTAAAACAACTCTTTTTTTCAAATTTATCCTCCTTTTTTATTTTTTTAGTTTAAGTATTATAAAATGTGAATTAGAATGAAAAACTTTTTAGCTTTTCTTCTATCTTTATAGTTTCTTCCAACACCTTTATAACGGTAGTTATATGTTCCAAATCTTCTATAGTTAGTTTCCTATTAACTCTCTCTTTAAGCCATTTTTCTATTACATTGTAAGCTCCAATTTTATACTCCATAACACTAGGCTTTACAGGATAGAAGTATTGCTTTTCATTTATATAAAGTTTCTTCTGCTCTTTATCATATTTAATGCTAGATACTTTATTACTTCCTGCTGGCTCAAACTTAATAAATGGTTCTTTATCTAATAAATCTTCTATAGTTTCTTTTTCTAATGTGTGTAATCTTATTAAATAATCTCCTAACTCAACAATTTTGAAAAACTCTTCTATATTTTTTGTAAAAGGTATATAGGGAAACTCTATTTTTAAAATATCCTCATAATTTTTCCTATAATTTGGTGAAAATAGCACTCCATAGATATAGGCTAATATTTCTCTTTCAGATATATTTTTATTTGGATAGATTTTATCTAAAAATTTTTCAAAATCAGGTATTAAATTAACTTCTTTACATCTGTTTTTATATATGTAGAGTGGGAAAATATACGCTATTTCTGAAGTATAATTAGATAGAATTGAACTTTCAGAAATTATTTTAGATATAAACCTATGTTGCCAATTTTTTGTTTTAACTTGTCGTGGTAAAATTAAACCTATATTTTCTCTATCTACAAAATTTTCCTCTAAAAGTTTTCTCTTCCAATCAATCATACATTCATGATAGAAGATATACCTAATATCAAATGGTCTGTAAAGTATAGGTTTTATATTCTTATAAAAGGCTCTTTCAATAGTTTCTTTTATTTCATCCTCAATATACTCATCATTTAAATATCTAGTTAACAATTCTTCCGCTTCCTTATCTTCTTTATTTAATTCCAGTTTAATATGAGATTTAATCAGATTTCTAACATTTTTTCTTGCTGTTTTAAGCTCCCATTCCCTTGTATCAGTTTTTTTTCTTTTGAAGAATTTTATTCTTATTTCTTCATCAGTGTATTTTTCACCTATAAAAACCTTAATTTTTTCTACCAACTCTTTTTTTGTAAAGGCTATTGCTAACTTGTCTCTAGCAGTTATAACTCCAGAAACTTTTTTATTGAATATCTTCGTTATTGAAATTGAATTTTCTGACACATTTAGTTTTAAAGGTTTAAATAGATAGTAAGGTGTTTTTATATCTACTTTTTTCCACTTTATAGTTTTTATGTCATTATTATCTAAAAATTCTAACTTTTCCCTTTTCTTTCTAAGTTTTTCATCTAGCAATGTGGAATAATAAAAGACATCTCCCAATCCTTTTTCTTTTGTATTGTCTTTTATAAAGATAGCAATACAAACGCCTTGAGATATATCAAAAATATTTTCATCTTCCTCATTTTTTCTTTTATTTCCGTGTAAATCTAAAATATATATCTTATCAAATGTTTTTAATAAAGACTGTCTAACTCCTGCAAATGTTGGATTATCTATAAATGAATGATTTAGAACAAATCCTATTACTCCCTTTCCTGTTTTATTTATTTTACATTGGGCGAATCTTAAAAACTTTATATAATCATCCTGTATCCAAGTTTTTAACTTTGTAGTTCTAGAAACTTCCTTCATAAACTCTAATAAATCTTTATTATCTACCTTATAGTAGCTTTGACAACCTTCAGCTTCATCTTTAAGAGTTTCTATTATTTCTTTGGTTCTATTTTCAGAAATTGCACTATAAGGTGGATTTCCTACAATAACTAGAATATCTTCTTCTTCTTTTACTCTATCAGCTTCTATATTCTCTTTAGCCCATATGTTAGAAAAAAGATAACCGTTTTTTATTTTATGTTTTTTTTCTAATGTGTTAGTTAAGTAAAGTTTAAATTTAATGTCATCTATACCTAATCTTGAAAGGAGATTACTAACTCTCAAATGCCCTATTACATATGGAGCTGGTAAAATCTCAAAAGCATAGAAATTATTTAGAACATATTTATTAAAATGTTCCCTTAAATGCCCCTCTCCCTTTCTCTTCAAAATATATTCTTTTACTCTGTATAAAACATCTAAAATAAATGTTAATGTTCCAGCTGAAGGGTCTAAAAGTTTTATTTCAGATGAAGCTAATCCTTCCTTTTTATTAAATCTATCCTTTAATAAAAAGTCCACCGATTTATTAATAAAATTAACAACTTCTCTAGGAGTATAGTAAACTCCTTTGGCTTCTCTAAGTTCTGGATTGTATGCCTTTAAAAATGGTTCATAGAAATAAGTTGTTATATCCTCTGAAGTTATATTTATATTTTCTAAATCTAATAAACTTAATGTGTTAATAACCTCATCTAAAGCCCACTGTATATTTTTATCCTTTATTCTCAAGGTTTCTATAAATATTTCTTGTATTGTGTCTAAATTTTCTGGAAACTCTCCAACTATACACCACTTATTAGAGGGAGTGTATTTTATTTTCTTATCTAAAGATGTTATTAGAGTTCCATAAACTAAACTTTGAGCTATAGTATCTGCAAAATCTTCCTCTTTTAATGTATGGATAATATACTTTTTTATATTATTGTAAAGAGCTCTTAAATTCTCATTTTTTTTACTTTCTTCCAAAAGAGCAGATTTTAAAATTTTAACTTTCCAAGCTAAATTAGTTGCTAATTCTTTTAAATTTTTTATAGGTTTTTCGCTGTAATTTATAAATTCGTTAAATAAATCTTTGAACTCTAAAAATAACTTATCAATATTTTTTATATCACTTCCTTTTTTTAACTCAGAAAAATTAGCTAATACAATTTTCTTATGCAAATTTCCATTTAGATAATGCCTAAACTCTAAAAAATTAGTAAGTATAAAGTTTTTGAAACTTTCTTTATATCTCTTTATTTGTTCTGTATATTCATACTTATCTAAATCTTCATTTATACTTTTTGCCTCTATATAGCCGATTATATACTTTTCTCTGTCTGTTATTTTAAAATCAGGAAAACTATCTAGAACTTTTTTAGGATTAGGGTAAACATTTACGCTTGGATATAACTTTTCTATAAAACTTTTTAAAACTGGATAAAATCCTTCCTCTCTTGTTCCTGCACCATAAGTATCTAACAGCTCTTCTAAATACTCTTTTATCAAATTATCAAACCTGCTAAAAACTTTTTGGAAAATTTTATCACATATGTTTACCCTTTGATTTTAAAAACTGCCTGTGAGCCTCTTCAACAACAGAGATTTTTTTGTTTAAATCAACTTTATCAGTGCAGTTATTACCCTTTTTCAAAAAAGCCAAAAACTCTATATTTCCCTCTGGACCCCAAGTATCAGAGTAAGTTAAATCTTCCACACAATAACAACTACTCTTTAAACCATCTAAAACATTAGTTATAGCCTTTATATGAAGACCTTTATCTCTAACAACTCCATCTTTAACCTCACTTCTTGAAAGCTCAAATTGAGGCTTTATTAAAATTATCCCTTCAGCATCTTCCTTTAAAAATTTACACAAGTTAGGAAGTATCTTTAAAATAGATATAAAAGAAACATCAGAAACAAAACAGTCTAACTCTTCAGGTATCTCCCTTTCAGTTAAGTATCTTGCATTTGTTTTCTCTAAAGATATAACCCTACTATCATTTCTTAACTTCTCACTTAACTGATTTTTTCCAACATCAACAGCATAAACCTTTTTAGCTCCATTCTGTAATAGACAGTCTGTAAAACCACCTGTAGAAGCTCCAATATCTATACAAACCTTATCCTTTACATTCCAGTTAAAAACCTTTATACCCCTCTCTAACTTATAACCACCTCTAGAAACGTATTTTTCTCTTTCTTTTATAAAAATATTTGAATTAACCTTAACCTTTGTTCCCGCCTTATCAACTTTTTGATTGTTAACAAATACTAAACCAGCCATTATAAGCCTTTGAGCTTTCTCTCTACTTTCCACTAAACCTTTTTCAACTAAAAGCTTATCTAATCTTTCCTTTTTCTCTTTCATAACTCTTTTCTTAAATCTTCAAAAATTTTATCCTGTATAGAAAACATTATTTTGGCTTCCTCTTCACTTTTTTCGTGGTCATACCCTAAAAGATGTAAAATTCCATGTATCAGTAATCTTAAAACTTCCTCTTTATAACTAAAGCCAATTTCTTCAGCCTGCCTCTTTGCATAAGGTATAGAGATAACAACATCACCTAGAACCTTATACTTATATCCTAGAGGTTTTTCATTAATTGGGAAAGATAAAACATCTGTAGCTTTGTCTTTTCCTCTCCAGTTTTTATTTAACTCTCTAATACTCTCATCATCAGTTAATGTTATACTTACCTCTACACCATCTAAATCTAACTTTTTTAATATCTCTTCTATTATTCCTTTAACAAACTTTTTAGTTATATCCCTATCTTTAACTTCCTTATTTATCCATATTTTATTCATCAAAAACTCCTTTTAAAAAATTAACCAGATTAAAGTTATTACTGTTATTATCAATAAAAATATAAAAATATTCTTTGCCAGTTCTTTTGTTCCAAAGAAGTATATATATCCAAACTTAAAGAAACTGTTTGATAAAACCGCTAATAGTATCCCCTTCACAGCCACATCCATTTCTATTCTACCATTAGCAAAAAATCTAGATATTGATAGAGTGATAGCATCAACATCTATAACACCAGAAATTAGACTTGCTAAATATATACCTTCATTACCAAGATAAAAATCTAGGGCTTTAACAGAAAATACAATTAATGCGTATATAAAACCAAACTGTAATGCTGACCTTATCTCAAATGGATTGTTTATATTAAGATTACTACTATCTTTTGTGTAAAGCCTTCTCTTCATTTTTTGTTTAAACCAAATTGCCAATAGAAAACCTATAGAAATTAAAACTAAAGGTATTATTATTAATTTTGCTAACTCTATAGATATAATCCCAGCTAGAAATATAACCCTAAAATTCATAATAGTCCAAGCAACTGATATACCTAATGTTGCTGAATTAACTAAAGATGGATACTCCTTCGTTTTCTTTGCCAATTCATAACTAACAGCTGTGCTTGAAACTAAACCACCTATAATTCCATTAAGCCATAAGGTTTTAACCCCCTTCCATTTTAAAAGAGCATAACCTATAAAATCTAATGTTGATACAATGATAACCATCTTCCATATATCTTTTATATTAAATGCATTAAACCAACCAATATTTTTATCTGGAAGTATTGGATATATAACTGCGGTTATTATTATAAATTTTAAAATTGCGACAATATCTTCTTGAGAAAGTTTTTTAGCAAAACTCTCTAAAACATTCTTTAATGCTAATAAAACTGCAGTGATTACAGTTAAAATTGTTGCTGTATAAAATTGCTCAAAATAAACAAAAATTCCTATTGTATAGGCTATTAATATTGTGATTTCTGTAGTTATACCAACATCTTTTTGATACTCAAGATAAAAATTTAAAATTGTGTATAAAACGATAGCTCCAAAAGTGAAATAAAATACTTTATCCCAGTAATTTTCATATATGTATGCTGAAAGTGTCCCAAGAATTGTTATAAGAGGAATTGTTCTAATTCCTGCGAAAGTTTCACCTAGTTTTGTTCTATGTTCCCTCTCTAAACCTATAATTAAACCTAATCCTAGGGAGAAAAAAATTTTAAAAATTATCTCTGAAGTTAAACTATCAAATGTTATATTCATTATTTCCTTCTATAAAAAAAATAAAGCCCAAAAGGGCTTAAATATTAATATAATCTAAAATGTCTCTGTAAGAATTTCTTCCAAGTCTCAGGAAGTTTGTCTATCTCCTCTTGAGCTATCTTTCTAACTACTTCCTCTATTCCTTTAATATCTTTATTTGCTCTTAATTTAACATCACAAACTTGAGGTTCTGTTATAGGTTTACCTATCTGGCTAACTAGATATACGTAGGCTTCCTCAACCTCTTCAATCTCATTCACTATTCTTTCAGCCATATCCATAGCGGCAGTATTGTAAATTTTTCCAATATGAGAAACAGGATTTTTTCCAGCTGCCGCCTCTAAACTCATAGGTCTGTAAGGAGTTATTAAACCGTTAACCCTGTTTCCTCTTCCAACCTGTCCGTCATCTCCAGCCTCAGCAGAAGTTCCAGTTACAGTTATATAAACAGAGTTGTTTTGTGGTTCATCAGCAGTATTAAGAAATACATTTACTTCCTTATCAGTTAAACTTTGAGCTATCTCATTAGCTATTTTTAACACTTTCTCTTTTTTATCTAGATAATCATCTAAATTTTCCACATACTTATCAACAAATGCCATTGCAATAGTTATTCTTATACTATCTCCATTTCTAACACCCATTATCTTTATGTCTTCCCCAACGTATGGATGTTCCTTTTTAAACTCTTTATCATTTAATTTTCTCTCCAGTGTATAAACTATATTTTCTATATCATTAAATGGAGCATAACCTGTTCCGAAAGATGTATCATTAGCTAATGGTATCTCTCCTTTTAATTGAAATCTCTCAAATAACTCAACTAAATCCTTACTTCCCGGCTTTAACTTTGGATATATGATTATGTGGTTTGCTATATCTAAGTTAGGAATGTTTTCCTTTAACCATTTATGAGCTGTTTCTATTGCCAACTCCTCAACAGGAAGTCTCTTTCCATTTATCTCATTTATAGCCCTACCTGTTAGATAAACTTCTATAGGAGATATAATTCTTCCACCTTTAAAATTAGGTTCTGCAACACCACCTATAAGTAAAGCTTTATCAACATTATGGTGCATAATAGCTCCACATTCAGCCCTATACATTTCTGATAAAGCTATAGATAACTCTTCAGCTAAAGCATCACAAATTGTGTCTGGATGTCCTACCCCTTTTCTTTCAACTATCTCTACAGGTTGTTCTGAAACTTTAGGAAAGTCTAAACTTCCTATCTGTATATTTGCCATAAAAAACCTCCAAAATTTTGTTAAAAATAACTAGATTATTATAAAACTTTAAAGGATTTATTTTTAGATAAAAAATTAGAGAGATAAAAGGAGAAAGGAAAAAAAGAGTATTTTTGATTTTTATATTCAAATTAGAATTAGAACATATAACCTGCCTCTACTCCATAAACGTATCTACTATCTTTTTTTACACCATCTCCATTTTTAAATAAATCTGTGATGTTATCCATCTTGATATATCCAAATTCAGCTCTTACAAAAGAGTTTTTAGTAGGTTTGTAAGTTGGAGTAATTGTTATTGAGTATGCACTGTCTCCAGATATTCCATATAAACCATCATCTTTATTAACACCTGCATTATTTGTAATCTTTCCATCATTTACATACTCTAATCTGATAGGAACAGAGAGAGTTTCTGTTAGATTTGGAGTTAAATATAAAGCTATACCATAAGCACTGTCATCAATTGATGTTGCTCCCTGATTTTTGAAATCATTCTTTAATGTATCATCCATCCATTGATAGTCAAAGTTTAACGCAACATCTAATGAGCCTAGTTTAGTAGATAAAACAATATCCACTAAATTTTTTAAGTTTGAGTAATCATAATATGAAATTGCAAAATCTACATTCATTAAATTTCCTAAAACTCCAACTGCAAAAGCATCTCTAGCTGTGGTATTGGAAATTGTTAAAGTATCTTGGTTGTATTCAAAGTATAAACTTAAATTATCCATAAATTCATATGTAATCCTAACACCATTGTATAAAAACGGTTGTGCATACCATACCATACCATAAAAAACATTTGGATTTTCAAAAGTGTGGGCCAATTCATAACCTACATTTGTAGCCAATTTACCTGCATCAATAGTTAGATTATCTATAGGTCTTATGCTAATGTAAGCGTAATGAACTCCAAATCTATTACCTGCTTGAGAAGGGTCTCCTGTTAATAAAGTATCTTTAAACTCATCACCGTTATTATCAATATTTTCATTACCAAAGTCTAGAACAAAACCTATAGTATCATTTACCTTACTAGACAATTCAATATCTAAACTTGTTATTCTAAAGTAATCTTTAGCTCCCGGGTCATTGTTATTGTTGGTTTTGTCAATCATAAAAAACCCTGCTGTTATACCACCTGAAAGCTCCAAATTTGTATGTGCTACAGTTAAAGTTCCAGCCATAGCTGAAGAAGTTAGTAATCCCATAGCTACTAAACTTCCAATAACCTTTTTCATTTTTTTAATTTCCTCCTTTTATTTATAAAAAATATTTAAATAATATATCGGAAAAAATTGTAAATTTAAATGTTTCTTAAAAATTTAATGCCAGTTAATAAACACTTACAAAATTGTCAAATTATTGACACCTACCGATAAGGTTTTTTTATATATAATAAATCTCAAAAATAAAGTTTAAAAGGTTTAGAAAGATGGTGAAGGTGATTTTAGTTGATATAGAGGGAACTATATCTTCAATATCATTTGTAAAAGAGGTTATGTTTCCATATTCAAAAGAAAAGCTGGAAAATTTCTTAAAAGAAAATTTCAATAGACCCGAAATAAAATCTATCATTTCTGAAATAGAAAAACTTGAAGGTAAAAAATTAGAATTAGATGAAGTTGTGAATATTTTAAAAAAATGGATAGATGAGGATAAAAAAATAACTCCTTTAAAGGAATTACAGGGATATATATGGGAAGAGGGATTTAAATCAGGTGAGTTAAAAGCTCCTATATTTGAGGATGCCTACAAAAAACTTAAAGAGTGGAAAGATGAAGGCTACAAGGTGTATATATACTCATCTGGCTCTGTGAAAGCTCAAAAACTATTCTTTAGTCATTCTAAATATGGAAATGTTTTAAACTTGTTTGATGGACATTTTGATACAAAAATAGGAAATAAAAAGGATAAAAATTCATATATAAAAATTGCCAAAGAGATAGGAGTTAAACCTGAAGAAATACTATTTTTATCAGATAGCTTAGAAGAGGTAATAGCAGGGAAGGAAGCAGGATTGAATGTTATAAAGGTCTCAAGGGAAGGTGAAACAGAGTGGATAAATAATTTAGATATAAATCAGATAAAAGAGTTTTCTGAATTATCTATCTAATATAAGATTTTGATGTTTATCATAATATATTAATTTCTTTATGATTAAACTAGTAAATATTAACTAACCTATAAAGAGGTAAAAAAATGCTTATAGAGAGATTTTTCGTTGGTGATGGAATTTCACATATATCATATCTTGTAGCTGGTCAAACAAAAGCAGTAGTGATAGACCCAAAGAGAGATATTGAAGATTACATAAGAAAAGCAAAAGAATTAAATGTGAAGATAGAGGCTATATTAATAACACATCTACACGCTGATTTTATTGGTGGACATTATGAATTAGCAGAAAAAACAGGAGCTAAACTGTATCTACCAGCTAAACAGAACAGTAAAAGAGAACATATTCCAGTTAAAGAAGGGGATACGATACAGATTGAAAATATAAAGATAGATGTTTTAGACACACCTGGTCATACCCCTGAACATGTATCTTATGTATTTACAGACTTATTAAGAGGTGATGAGCCTACAGCAGTTTTTACAGGAGATACTCTCTTTGTTGGAGATGTGGGAAGACCTGATTTATTCCCAGATAAAAAAGACGAATTGGCAGAAGCTCTATACAATTCTTTACAAAGATTAATGAAATTACCAGACTTTGTAGAGGTATATCCTGCCCACGGAGCTGGGACATTATGTGGAAAGTCTTTATCAACAAAGAGAAGCTCAACTATTGGTTATGAAAGGAGATTTAACAAACTATTATCTCTATCTAAAGAGGAATTTATAAAAACTTTACTTGATGGAATGCCTCCAGCACCAGACCACTTTAAAAGATGCTCTAAAATAAACGAAGATGGAGCAGTTTCCCTATCAAATCTTTCTTCTCCTAAACCTCTATCAGTAGAGGAGTTTGAAAGCTTAATAGATGAAAACAGGATTGTTTTAGATGTTAGACATTATTTAACATGGATAGGCGGTCATATACCAAATTCAATAAATATGGATTATAGATTTATGCCATTCTCTCTCTTTGCAGGATGGATATTAGAACCTGAAAATGAACTATTACTAGTTGCAGATACTGAAAAAAATGTAGAAGAAGTAGTTTTAAAATTGAGAAGGGTAGGTATTGATAAGATTATTGGTTATCTAGAAAATCATACTTTCGCTTGGTCAAGGGATGGAAAAACAATAAAATCTTTTAGGGCTATTTCACCGGATACACTTGATAACTGGATAAAAGAAGGTAAGGATATAATAATTTTAGATGTAAGGGCTAAATCAGAATTACAAAGTGGAGTTATTGAAAACTCTATAAATATTCCTCTACCTGAGTTAAGGTCTAGATATGATGAGCTTGATAAAAATAAGGAAATAGTAATATATTGCGGACTGGGACCAAGAGGGGCTTTAGCTGGAAGTTTATTAGAGAGAAAAGGTTTTGGAAATATAACAGTTTTAGCCGGTGGATTTATCGGTTGGAGTAATTATCAAAAAAAATAATAAAATTTCTTTCCTTCTTTTCTTGTTTTTTCTTTTAATATGTTGAAAATAGTATCTAAATAACAATTAGAAAAAAATATCAATTTCTTTTTAAATTTTCATAAAAAAAGTGTTTCTATAAGCTTTTTTTTGTAAATTAAACATATAAAATACTATAAAATATTAATGTTTCAATAATTATAAGTAGGTAAAAAAATGGAAAATAAAAAAATTGATGAGCTATGTATAAATACTATAAGAATTCTATCTTTAGACCAAATTCAGAAAGCTAAATCAGGTCATCCGGGAATGCCTCTAGGGGCCTCTCCTATTGCCTATGTTTTATGGGATAAATTTTTAAGATTTAATCCCAAAAATCCAAACTGGTTTAACAGAGATAGATTTATCTTATCTGCTGGTCATGCATCGGCTATGCTGTATTCGTTATTACATCTATACGGTTTTGATTTACCTTTAGAAGAATTAAAGAGATTTAGACAGCTTGGAAGTAAAACAGCGGGACATCCTGAGTATGGGTTAACGCCGGGGGTTGAAGCTACAACAGGTCCGTTAGGGCAAGGTTTTGCTATGGGAGTTGGTATGGCTATAGCTGAATGTTATCTGGCTAACTACTTTAACAGAGAAGGTTTCAATATTGTTGACCATTACACATATGCAATGGTATCTGACGGAGACTTAATGGAAGGAATATCTTATGAAGCGGCGTCATTAGCAGGAAGATTAAAGTTAGGAAAATTAATCTATCTATACGATGATAACCATATAACTATAGAAGGTGATACAAATCTAGCTTGGAACGAGGATATAGAGTTAAGATTTAAGGCTCTAGGTTGGCATGTTATAACTGTCCCTGATGGAAATGATTTAGATGCTATATATAAGGCTATAAAAGAAGCTCAAAACGAGAAGGAGAAACCTTCTTTAATAAGAATAAGAACACATATAGGTTATGGTTCTCCTAAACATGATAATCCTGCAGTTCACGGAGCACCTCTATCTGAAGAGGAAGCTAAAGCAACAAAAAGATTTTTTGGTTTCCCTGAAGATAAAAGCTTTTATATACCTGAAGAAGCTTTAAAACATTTCAGAGAGGCAATAGACAGAGGTAAAAAGTTAGAGGAAGAATGGAATAATCTATTTGAAGAGTATGAAAAGGCTTATCCTGATTTAGCAAAAGAGTTTAAACAGTTTATCAACGGAAAGCTACCTGAAGGTTGGGATAGAGATTTACCTGTTTATACTGATACATCTAAAAAGATAGCTACAAGGACAGCTTCAGGGGATACACTAAATATATTAGTTAATAAATTAAACAATCTAATTGGTGGTTCTGCAGATTTAGCTCCTTCAAATAAGGTTGTATTAAATGGAAAGGGAGATTTTTACTGTGATACTCCATCAGGAAGAAATATACATTTTGGAATTAGAGAACATGCTATGGGAGCAATTGTAAATGGAATGGCTTTACATGGTGGATTGATACCATTTGGAGCAACATTCTTCGTTTTCTCAAGTTATATGAGACCTGCAATAAGAATGGCGGCTTTAATGGGAGTTCATTCTATATTTGTATTTTCTCACGACAGTATAGGAGTTGGAGAGGATGGACCTACCCATCAACCTATAGAGCAACTTATGAGTTTTAGAGCTATGCCAAATATAACAGTGATAAGACCAGCTGATGCAAATGAAACTGTGGAAGCTTGGAAACTTGCCATCAGTAGGAAAAAACCTGTAATGTTAGTTTTAACTAGACAGAATGTTCCTGTATTAGACCCTGACAAGTATCCTATATCTGAGGGAGTGAAAAGAGGAGCTTACATACTTGATGATGAAAGCAATCCAGATGTTATCTTAGTAGCTACTGGTTCGGAGGTAAGTGTAGCTTTAGAAGCTAAAGAATTACTAAATGAGGATGGTATAAAAGCTAGAGTTGTGTCTATGCCTTCTTGGGAAATATTTAAAGAGCAAGACGAAGATTATAGAAAGAAGGTTATTCCTGATGATATTCCCAAAGTTGTTATTGAAGCTGGAATAAGTTTCGGTTGGAAGGATATAGTCGGAGATAACAGCTTAATAATCTGTATGGAAGGGTTTGGATTATCAGCTCCCGGTGATGTTTTAATGAAAGAATTCGGATTTACAGGTGAAAAT
>QNZC01000088.1 GCA_003978565.1 Persephonella sp.
CTAAATGGTTTGCTAAATAGTTTTCACTGTAAATAATGGTGCAAGGGTGATTAACTATAAATTCATAAATTTCTTTTCTTTCTATCTGTGAACGAAGTATTTGTCCTGTTAGCTCTAATGAGTTTCTGTATACTCTTGATGGTATCCATTTCTCTGTTCTTTTTGTGTCTTTTTTTAATATGGTTAATGCTTTTGTTTTTTCTTTCAGTTTGTCTAATGTTTCACTATTCCACAGGTCTTTTAACCATCTTTTTATCTGTCTTTTGTTTACTGACATTAGATAGTTTAGCTGTGGATATATGCTCTGTGGTAGCGTTAAGCTATATGTAAGGGTTATACTACTCATCTTTTAGCTCTTTTATTGCTTTTTTTATTTTGTTTGCTATAAGTCCGTATAATCTACCTGCAAATGATATACTAGCAGATACTCCCAGTATTTGCGATGCTTCCCCAATTCTTAATAACTTTTTCATACTTATGATTATAGATAGATATGATTAAAAAATCAATGTGCTGTTGCAATTTCTTTTATCCTTATCTCTAGGTTGTCCTACACTACCACAATTAACTAAATACTTTTCATTTTCCTTTAAATGATATACATCTGGATTTTGTATTAGTTTTATGCTTTCTAGATTTTTAACAAAAAGAAGAGGTATATGTATATGTCCATAAAAACATATCTGTTCTTCATAACAGGTCATAGTTTCTTTAGCATCCTTTAGAGAGGTTATAAAACACATACTACCTGGAACAGAAGGTTCATCGTGGGTTAAAACCATATTTTTATAATCTAAATCTAAAGGTAAGTTTGATATATACTCTAAATCTTTCTCTGAAAGCTGTTCATAAGTCCAATCGGCAGACTTTATAGCTTCTGGATTTGTTAGAAGAATATCATCACACATAGCTGTGAACGTTCCCCCCTTAAAACTACAGAACAGTTTTCTCTTACCCAGTCTAAACACTCTTTAGGAAATGCACCAAAGTTTACAATATCTCCTAAACATACTATTTCATCTACCTGTTGACTTTTTATATCTTTTTCTACATTTTCTAAAGCGTGGATATTTCCGTGAATATCACCTATTATCGCTATTCTCATCATCTTTCTCTAAATTGTTATCTTCTTTAAAATTCTCCTCTATAAACTTCTCTATATCTATGTTGTTTATTATATTTTGAGAAGCTTCAGGTTTTTCATTTTTATATATAGAGCTTAAAACTCCATTGATAAATCTTAAACTTTCAGGAATTCCTATATAACATTTAGCAAGGTCTAAAATGTCTATAAAAACCCTACCTTTATCGTCTATATCTGAAAATAACAGCTCTGTCGTTCCTAATCTTAAGAAAGCCCTTTCAGGATAACCTAATCTCTCAAGTCTCCATCTTTCTAGATGTTTCTTTATAATTTCGTCTACTGTTTCCTTATTTTCTTCATAACTGCCTAAAATCTTATAGGAGTAATCAATTATCCTTGGATGTAAACTACTCCTTACATTCTTTATAACTTCTTCTAATAAGTCATAAATATCCTCATCTTTCCTAAAATCGTATGTATATAAAGTTCTAAAAGATATTTCTCTAGCTATTTTCCTGTATTTTCCCATTATTTAAGACCTGTAAGTATGTTTGCCATTTCTATAGCAGATAATGCTGCATCAAATCCTTTATTACCCATTTTAGTTCCTGCCCTTTCAATAGCCTGTTCCAGTGTATCTGTTGTTAATATACCAAATGAGACCGGAACTTCAGTTTCTAAACTTACAAGTGCAATTCCCTTTGAGACCTCAGAGGCTACATACTCAAAATGTGGTGTAGAACCTCTTATTACTGCTCCTAAACAGACTACCGCATCATACTTTCCAGATTTTGCCATTTTTTTTGCTATAAGTGGAATTTCAAATGCACCTGGAACTCTAACAACTGTGATATTCTCCTCACTACCTCCATGTCTTACTATACAGTCTATAGCTCCCTCTAAAAGCTTTTCAGTTATCAAAGAGTTAAACCTACTTACAATAATCCCAAATTTTAGATTATCTGCCTTTAAAGCTCCATTAATTTCCTTCATTTTTTTCCCCAATAAAAAGATAAGAGGTTTTAATATTATACAGCTAATCTAAAAGCTATTTGTATGAATATATTAAAATTACATTTTTATATCTATTATAAATGAGTATATTTAATATATATAGAAAAAAGAGAGGTTAATAGTTATGGAGTTTTTAGGAGAACTTCACCCACCAATCGTTCACTTTGCGATAGCATTAGTTATCGTAAGTGTAATTTTTGATTTCTTTGGTCTTATACTGAAGAAAGATAGTTTAAAAAATGCTGGTTTTTGGACATTAGTAGTTGGAGCTATTGCAGTTATAGGAGCTTTTATCACCGGTCATCAAGCTGAAGAGCTTGTAGAAAAAGCTATTGAAGGAACAGAAACTTATAAAAGATTAGAGATACATGAAACAGTTGGGAATTTTGTTTTAGGAGCAGTCCTATTATTAACAGCATTTAGAGTTTTTGTAAACAAGAAATCTGATATTAGATTAATGGGTATTTATTTATTATTAGGTTTTTTAGTAATCTCTGTTGTTGGGTTGCAAGGTAGAATTGGGGGAAAGTTGGTTTACGAGTTTGGAGTTGGTGTAAAACCTGTGATGACTGAAGAGTTAAATAAATCTAATAATAATGGCGATGTAGGTAAAGAAAATTATAAGTATAAAGAAGAAGAGAAAGAAGAGGATTAACCATCCTCTTTTAAAATCTCTAATGCCTCTTCTACTGTTATATTTTCATTTTTTTATTTACACTCAAACTCTATATCAAATCTTTCTTTAAATTTTTCTTTAAAAATTTCACAGTTTTCTGTGAAAACATCTTCTAAAAATTTCCCTATAAGTTCCTCTAAACCAAATTCTATAGTTTTTTCTTCTCCTATGCTATTTACTACTTCATTTTCATAAGAGTTGGCCTTGTTGTATACTACAAAATAAAATTTCTTGTAATCAAAATAATTCTGATATATTTCGTAAAATACAATTAATCCATCTAAAATTTTACGTTTTATTTTAAATCTTTCCTTTTCTAAATTCCTAAAATCTGAAGATTTAAATTCTACAAACCAAATTTCCTTTTTATTATTATTTATAAATAACATATCTGGGGAAGATGGACGTTTTTTGTATTTTTTCACATTCTTTAGTTCATCAAAATTTAGAAAAAAGTTTTCACAATTACAAACGATAATATTGTTGTCCTCATCTTTACTTATTTCTTTTAATTTCTTTATATATTTAATACTACTTTTCATATCCATTAATTTTTATACTTTTCCCATTTTAACTTTTTTAGTTCTCTCATAGGAATTGCTAATTTTTCAAATATACTCTCTAAAGTTTCCTGATACTCTATATAACCTTTATCAGCTAAATAAAAATTAACTTTTTCTTCTATTCCTTCTATCTCTGAGTATCTTTTTATAGCTTCTATCATATATGGAGAATGGGATTGTAATAAAATTGTTATGTTGTTTTTTGCTAATTTTACTAATATTTCTGCATATTTTATCTGCCACATAGGGTGTAAATGAACTTCAGGCTCGTCAATAACTAATATACCATATCTACTTATATATCCGTTTTCTAATAAAACTTGTAATATACCGAAACTTTTTACCCCATGAGCAACATTCACCAGAGGAATATCTATATTTTTTCTTCTAAAAACAAAAATATTTCCCTCTTTTTTTACAAACTCTCCATTTATAATATCTTTAGTAATTGTTTTTATAATGTCTCTATGAAACTTTGATACATACTCTATTCTTTTTTTTACAAATTTACCATATAAATCCCATAATATATAAGGATATTCAAACTTAAATTTAATATCTTCTTCTAACTCAATTTGAGATTTCATTTGTAGTATAGAGTTAAAAAATCCTTGCAAATCCCATATTAACGGAGATTGAATATATGTTATATCCTTATACGGAATTTTATAATCTAAATCAAAACTATTTTCTGAAAATTCCCATTCATTTTTCTTTCTATTAAAAAAAACTTTTAAATATTTATTTTCATCTTGTGATAGTTTTATATAATGTTCCTTTTCTTCCAACTCATACAAATCTGCGTTTGTTCTTAAAAAATCTTTGAATAAAAGTTCTCTTAATCTATTGAAACCATACTTTCTATTTTTAAAAAAATATCTTTTTAGATTTTCTTCTTTTAACTCTTTCCCTGCTATTTTCAATTCTTTTTTCTTTTTTAAATACTTTGTCCTAGCTATAACATCTGTTTTTATCATTGCCATTAAAACTTTTCCTATAGTGCTTTTTCCTGTGTCATTTTCTCCAGCAATAACTGTTAAGCCATGTAGCTTTATTCTTGCTCTTTTTATCATTCCAATATTTTTTAAAATAAGTTCCATCAAAATCTCCCAATTTAAATATCTTTAAATGATAATTAAAATTTATCTTATTAAAATCAAAGTAAAAGTTAAGATATTATAAAAAAAAGAAAAGGCAACTTGTTTTTTATGTTCTTAAAATCTCCAATGCCTCTTCTACCGTTATATTTTCATGAACTATCTTAGATAAAACTTTTGTTATTTTTTCCACGTTATCGTGTTGGAAAATATTTCTACCTATAGATAATCCTGCACAACCTGCAACAACAACTGCATCATAAACCATTCTTAATAGCTCCTCATCAGAATTTACCTTTGGACCCCCTGCAATAACAACTGGAACTGGACAACCTTCTACCACTTCTCTAAATGTATCAGGACTTCCTGTGTATGGAACTTTTACAATATCAGCTCCTAACTCTGCTCCAATTCTAGCTATATGGGCAATAGCCTTCGGGTCAAATGGGTCTTTAACCTCTGGACCTCTATAGTATAACATTGCAACTAATGGCATTTGCCACTCTAGACATTCTTTTGAAACTACTCCAAAGTCTTTTAACATCTGCTTTTCATCTTCAGCTCCTATATTTACATGTATAGAAACACCATCAGCACCTAACTTTATTGCTTCCTCAACAGTGCAAACTAAAACTTTATCATTCTTTCTTAATGATAAATCTGTAGATGCTGACATATGAACGATTAAACCTACATCTCTTCCCTTTCCTCTATGTCCATCTTTTACAATACCCTTATGCATAATAATTGCATTTGCTCCACCTTCCGCAACTTTTTGAACTGTTTCTCTTATATTCTTTAATCCCTTTATTGGACCTGAACTAACCCCGTGGTCCATAGGAACTATAACAGTCTTACCTGTGTTCCTGTTTATTATTCTCTCAAGTCTTACAACCTTTCCTATTCCCAATTTAGCCCTCCTATTTACTCTTTAACTTTAATTTTATTATAAAACTTTAAATATCGGTTATTTTAAATTTTTTAAGTATAAGCCTGCTAAAATCATTGCTATAACTATCATAGCTGTTCCAAACCAAAAACCTAAATTACTGTTTCCAAATGGAATACCTTGAAAATTCATTCCAAAAATACTTGCCACTAATGTAGCCGGTGCAAACAGAACAGAGATAATAGTTAAAACTTTAATAATTCTATTCTGTTTAAGATTTATCAAACCTAGAAAGGTGTTTTGTAGATAGGTCAATTTATCAAAATTAAATGAAGTATAGTTAATGAGAGAAGCTACATCTTTTATCATTATTCTAAACTCTTCCTTCAGCTCTAAAGGTATTTGATAACTTTTTAAAAGTGAAGATAAAACCCTCTGTTTATCTATGAGATTTTCTCTAATTGTCATATTACTTTCTTCATAAAATGAAATTGTTTCTATTATCTGTTCTGTAATATCCACCCCAGCAATTGCATACTTACTTAATTGAGAAATTTCCCTAGTTAACTTTTCTAAAATATCTGCATCCTTATCAATTCTTAATGAAAGAATATCAGCAAATATATACAAGCCATTTTTATATGGTTTTGAGTTTATCATCAGTCTCTTTATAATTTCATTAAAAGTAGATAACTCTTTATATCTGATGGTTATAAGTATATTATCTTTTAAAATAAAAGTTATACTTTCGTTGATAACAAAGTTTAGCTCTATCTCTCTGTTCTTATTCTTTTCTTCTATTAAAAAGTACGTATTGATTTTTATTATCCCTTCTTCTTCCCAGTATCTAGATGAACTTTCTATTTCTTCAACTTCAGCTCTACTTGGAACTTTTATTTTTAAGTTTTCTGATAACCATCTTATCTCTTCCCTTGAGGCTTTAAACAAATCTATCCATAAAGTATTTGGAAAACTCTCTAATTTTTTAGAGAAATCCTTTAATATCTTAACTTTAACTGTTTCATTTTCTTTAAAAACTATTTTAATCATGTAAAATATTTCCTAACTTATTAAATCCTTTATAGCCTCATATATCCTTAATGTTGCCTTTGATTTATTCAATGTATAAAAATGTAAACCTTTAACCCCATTCTTTAATAAATCTCTACACTGTTCTATTGCGAACTCAATTCCAACATTTTCTAAATCGTTAGGATTATCTTCATACTTTTCTAATCTTTTAACTAAACTTTCTGGTATAGTAGCCCCACACATTAAAGCAAACTTTCTAATCTGTTTAAAGTTTGTAATAGGCATAATACCGGGAATTATTGGAATATTTACACCTTCCTTTTCTAAAAGTTCCATATACCTATAAAAATAACTATTATCAAAAAACATCTGTGTTATTCCAAAATCAGCTCCAGCCTCAACTTTTTTCCTAAAGTAATAAATATCTCTCTCTAAGTTTGGACTTTCCGGATGACCTTCAGGATAAACTGCAACGCCTATGCTAAACCAATCTTTATAATTTTTTCTTATAAATGAGACTAACTCACTTGCGTATTTACATCCTTTCAGAATATCCTCTTCTTTATCTACTGGTATATCTCCCCTCAAAGCTAAAATGTTCTGTATTCCTATTTTTTGGTAATCATCTAATATATCCTTTAACTCACTGTTTGTATGCCCTATACAGGTTAAATGTGCCATAACTGTAAGATTTGTTTCCTCAAAAACTCTCTTCACTATATTTCTAGTTCTGTTTCTTGTGCTTCCACCTGCTCCGTATGTTATAGAGACAAATGTGGGATTTAATTTCTGCAATTCTTTGATTGTGTTAAAAAGTGAATTTTCACCTTCTTTAGTTTTAGGTGGGAAAAACTCAAATGATATGCTAGTTTTTGTCTCCTTTAATTTATCAATTATTTTCATCTTTTTTGCTCTCCTTTAAATCATTTAATTTTTTTCTCAACCATTTAAAGAATGAGTATAAAAGAATTAATCCAATTATAGAACCGGCAATAAGTTTTGACACAAAGATGTCTAATCTAAGGATTTTGTTTATGGAAAACCATATATAAACGTATATAAGATAAGAACCATAAAGTAATAATCCTATGGAAAAGCTTTCCCACAAAACCTTTATAATCATTTTAAACCCTTCAATTTAAGATTTAAGTTTAATCTATTTTAATCTATTATTATTTTTACATAATAACAATTTAATAGGGGAATAAATGGATATAAAGGAAAATTTAGAAAAAATTTATGAAACAATAAGAAAATCTGCTGAAAAAGTAGGAAGGAACCCTAATGAAATAATCCTTCTGGGAGCTTCTAAAACTCAACCTGTTGAGAAAATAATAGAGGCTTACAATGCAGGGCTAAAATACTTTGGAGAGAATAAAGTTCAAGAGGGAATGAAAAAAATTGATGAGTTAAAACCTAAATATTCAGATATTCATTGGCATTTTATAGGTGGTTTACAAACAAATAAGGCTAAATATGTAGTCAAATATTTTGAGTTAATTCATTCTGTTGATAGAAAAAGTTTAGTTGATGAGATAGATAAAAGGGCTAAAAAAATAGATAAAGTGCAGGAATGTTTAATAGAGGTAAATATAGGTGATGAGGAAACAAAGTATGGAGTTAACCCTGAGGATTTGGAAGAGTTATATGAATACTGTTTAAGTAAAGAGAATATTAAAATTCTAGGTTTAATGTGTATTCCTCCATACTCTGAAGATAAAGAACAATCTAGAAGGTATTTCATTAAATTGAGAGAACTAAAAGAAAAATTAGAGAATAAATACAAAGTTAAACTCCCACATTTATCAATGGGTATGTCTGATGATTTTGATATTGCAATAGAGGAAGGAGCTACAATAGTTAGAGTTGGAACTGCGATATTTGGAGAAAGAATTTATAGCACTTGAGACAGAGTTTAAGAGTTATAATTTTTATTCATAATTTTTAATAGAAAAGGTGTAATTTATGGAAAGTTTAAAGGTTGAGCTTTACGAGGAAATAAAAAAATATATCTTTCGTTATTTAGACAGTGAAGTTGAGTTTATATTAAAAGTCGGAAATTATATTTTAGAAAGTGGTGGTAAAAGACTTAGACCTATATTGGTTTTAGCTTTTGCTAAAGCTCTAGGAAAAGAAAACACGGAAAATCTCTATCCTTTAGCAGTAGCTTTAGAGTATATTCATACAGCCTCTTTACTTCACGATGATGTTGTAGATGGAGCTGATACCAGAAGGGGAAAAGCTTCTGCAAATAGAGTTTTTGGAAATGAAACTGTAGTTTTAACAGGTGATTATATGTATGCGAATGCTCTATATCTATTTTCCATCTATGGAGATATAGATATGATAAGGAATGTATCAGATACTGTAAAAAAGATGGCAGAAGGACAGTTATTAGAGTTAAAAAGAATAGGAGATGTAGATTTATCAGAGGAAGATTACTTTAAAATCTTAATGGGAAAAACAGCTGTTCTATTTGGAAGTTGTTGCTATGTTGGAACAGCTTTTGCAACAGATAAAAAAAGTTTAAGGGAAAGTGCTTATAACTATGGAGTAAAGATAGGTTTAGCATTTCAACTTATCGATGATTTATTAGACTATACTGCAGATGAAAAGAAACTTGGTAAACCTACCTGTAATGATTTAAGGGAAGGAAAAATAACATATCCTCTCCTTTCAATAATGAATGATTTAACAAATGAAGAAAGAGAGTTTATAAAAAAGGTTATAAGGGATTTAACCCCTTCAAAAGAAGATATTGAAAAAGTAAAACTGATTGTAGAGGAAAAAAGGGGAACTGAAAAAACATTAGAAAAAGCTAAAGAGCTTGTTATGGAAGCCATAAAAGAACTTGAAAAATTTCCTAACAATAAATACTCTAAAGATTTAGAAAAACTTGCTAAATACATAGTAGAGAGGGATTTTTAAGATGAAAAGAACAATTCTAAAATCTAAGATACATAGAATTAAAATTACAGGTGCAGATTTACACTATGAGGGAAGTTTAACTTTAGATGAGGCTCTTATGGAAGCCGCCAATTTAGTTCCATTTGAAAAAGTGGAAGTTTACAACATAAACAATGGACACAGATTTTCCACATATGTTATTCCCGGAGAAAGATACAGTGGAGAGTGTGTTCTAAACGGAGCTGCCGCTAGATTAGGACATTCAGGAGATTTGATAATAATAGTCTCTTGGGCTGAATTGGAGGAAAAGGAACTTAAAGACTTTAAAGTAAATCTAGTTTTTGTTGATGAAAATAACAGTATAAAAGAACATAAAATAGTGACGGTATTTGGAGAAGAGGTCAAAGCTATTGCTAAAAGAAACAAAATGCTTAAATAAACAGTAAAAGCTTATTAACTATAAGTTTTTTATATGTTCTAAAATTGGGGGCACTTTATGAAAAATAAGTTTAATCTAATTTTTTTAATTTTTTCCCTAATAATACCTATCTTTATTGGTTTATTTGTTAGATTTGATGATTTAAAAGTGTGGGAAAAGTATAGAGATAACTTCTATCTAGATGATGGAAGACCGATATTAACAAGTATAGATGGTTATTTTTTTGCTAGGTATGGGAAAAATTATGCAGATGGAATATACGACCCAGAAAAAACAGACCCTTTAAAATCTGTTCCAGATAATTTTATAAAAATAGAAGATGAAGATTATGATTATAAAATAAGTTATCCTGACCCTATTCCTTTAGAAAGCTGGTTAGCTGGAAATTTATCAAAAATCTTTAACAAGCCAATAGAAAATATAGCTTTGTGGTTAACCCCAATACTAGCTGTTTTAGTTGTAATACCTATAGTCCTAATATTTAGAAGTATCTTTAACCTTTATATAACTGGATTTTTAGGTGCATTAACAACTGTTATATCATTAACATACCTTTCTAGAACATCTGTAGCTAGATTTGACACAGATAGTTTAAATTTATTCTTTCCATTTATAGTAGCTCTACTACTTTTGAAGGTTTTAGAAGAACAGAAAGAAAAAATTAAATATATCTATTCTGCATTAGCAGGAATATTTTTATATCTATACTACTGGTGGTATTTGCATACAGATTTAATAGCTTTAATGTTGTTAACATATCTATTTATATTAGTAGTATCCAAATTTAAAAATTTAACAAAACCAGATTTTATAGCTGTTGGACTTATAGTTCTCTTTACAAATCCATTAGTTGTTATAGAAGGGTTAATTCCTCTTATCAAAAAGATTGTTAATATAAGTATATACTCCCAACCGTCAGATTATCCTTATCCATCTGTAGCAGTATCTATAGCTGAATTACAGAAGTATTCCTTTAGTAAGTTAGCGGAAATTACTATAGGAAATGAGGTTCTGTTTATTTTAGGAATTTTAGGGACTGTTTTATTTTTTGCTAAATTCTGGAAAAGAGCATTATTACTACTTCCACTGTTTTTAATAGGATTGATGGCTTTTAAGGATGGTCATAGATTTGTGATGTATCTAGCTCCATTTATAGGTATAGGTTTAGGCTTTATTTTAGATTTCTTAATAAACTTTATGAGAGAACAGAAGAGAAATTTTGTTAGGTTTTCTCTTATACCTGTGTTAACTCTATTGGTTCTATTTGTAAATCTAAATAGTATTCTTCATACTGAATTTCCTAAACTAAAGAAAGATATTGTAGAAGAGTTTGTTAACTTACGAAATATAACATCTACAGACAGTTGGATATGGAGTTGGTGGGATTTTGGATACCCTATACAGTTTTACTCTAATAGGGGAACTTACTTTGATGGTGGAAGTCAAAACACTCCAAAACTCTATTATGTAGCTTATTCGTATACAACCCTTTCACCAAAAGAAGCCTACAATACTATTATGAGTATCAGTAGTGTTGGAGTTAAAACTTTAGAGTATTTAAGAGAAAAGAAAAATATTCCAATAGAGAGAATTGTCCAAAATGTTAAAGAAGGTAAGTTTATAAGGGATATAAATAATCCTGTTTACTTTCTATTCACCTCTGACCAGTTAGGAAAGTTTTATTGGATATATTACTTTGGAAGTTGGGATTTTAATAAAAAAACTGGGAAACATAAAAGTATAAAAGCTTTGGTTGGATGCAAAAATGAAACTCCATATATATTAACTTGTTTCAATAACACTTTGAAAGTTGATTTAGAAAGAGGATTAATTATAAATAAAAAACCCCTTATTAATGAGCAAAAGAAGATAAAATTTTTAGTCTTAAAGGATAAGAAAGGTTATAAAGTTGTCAATAAAAACAATGAGGGATTAGTTTTAGAAATTGTTAATGGGAAAAAAGGAAAAACTTTATTTTTAATAATGGATGAAGAAAGTTTTAATACAATATTTAATAAAATGTTTATATTAAGAGAGTATGATAATAAATATTTTGAGCTTGTTAGAGATAATTTTCCTACCGCTGTATTATACAGAGTTAAAAATATAAATGAGGTAAATAAAAGGTGATAGATTTTTCAAAGATTAAGTTTGATGATAGGGGACTTATACCAGTTATAACACAGAGTTATTATACAGGAAAGGTTTTAATGCAAGCTTATGCCAATAAGGAAGCAATAGAGGAAACATTAAGAAGCGGTTATGCAGTTTACTACTCCCGTTCCAGAAAAAAGCTTTGGAAGAAGGGAGAAACTTCTGGAAACTTACAGAAAATTGTAAAAGTAAAGATTGATTGTGATGGAGACAGTGTCTTATATCTGGTTAAAGATTATAATGTTGCCTGTCATACAGGAGAGGAAAGCTGTTTTTACAGAAATATAGAGTTTAATAAAGAAAATAAACCTGACCCTTACGAGATATTCCATCAGTTGTATAAGTTGATAGAGGACAGGAAGAAAAATCTACCTGAAAATTCCTACGTTAGTAAACTTTTTAAAAAGGGCTCTGATAAAATTATCCAGAAGGTTGGAGAGGAAGCTGTAGAAACTGTAATAGCTTTAAAAAACAATAATAAAGATGAAATAATTTATGAAACGGCAGATTTAATTTTTCATCTATTAGTTGCATTAGTAGATAGGGGGGTTAAAGTAGAAGATATACAAGATGAGTTATTAAAAAGATATAAATAAAGGGGGTAAAAAATGAAAAATATAGTTGTAAAGAAAACCGGTATAACTGACCCTATGGAAATTATGAAAATCTTATCTAAAGAAGGTTTTCATGGTGTTTTCAGCTGGTGTGATACACCGGGAACATACTATCCTTGGCATAAACATGAAGAGTATGAGGTGAGATGGATTTATGACGGTGAGCTTATTATAGGAACTGAAGAGGGAGAAGTAATTTTAAAACCGGGAGATAGATTAGATGTTTTACCTAACACTTTACACTGGGCAAAAACAGAAAAAGGAGTTCATTATATATCAGGTTCCAAATAGTTTAGAATTTATAACCATCTTTTTCAAAGTAATATAAAATTCTACCACCGAAAAGTATAGTTCCATAACTCACATACAACCATGCTAAAAAGGCAAATATACCACTTAAAGAACCATATATAGGGTTAGTTTTAGATGAGAAAATTATGTATATACTAAAAAGTGTTTTTAATATATAAAGTATAAATGAAATAAAAACACTGGTAATAATAATTTCTCTTAAAGTTGTTTTATAACTTGGTGTAAGAAATTTATATATAAAAAACACCATTAAAAAGTAAGTTAGAATTTGAATTATTCTTGATATATCTGTAATTGAATTTAAAATTACTTGAATATGCAAATTACCAAATATGTTTTCTATATATCTCCAAAGTGAAAATGACATAAATATATCGAGTAATGTTGATATAAACAGATTTGAAATATAGAGTAAAACTAAAATAAATATAAATGTTGGAATTGCAAAAAGCCTAATGAATGCAGATTTCTTTATAGATGTTTTATTTTCAAATATATATCCAAAGGCAGTATACATTGCAGTAAAAATGTTTGTAGCAAAAAAGAAGGATATTAAGAAACCTATAATACCAAATATAGCACCTTGATTAGACAAGGTTAATACAAAATCTAAAAACTCCTGAGTTATGGAAGGAAAAAACTCTTGAGCTATTTTTATAAAAAAATCAGTATTAAAGTTAAAGATATAAGATATTAAAACTGTTAAAACCATAAATAAAGGAACAAGAGACATTAACGTAAAAAATGTTATCGCAGCAGCATGATAACCAAATCCTTTATCAAAAAAATCAAATAAAGAGAGAAGCGAATACTTACCTAACTTTTTTAACGAAGTAGGTATAACTTTACAAAGTTTAGAAACGATACTCTTTTTCACTTATTACTGTTCTTTTCTTAATAACTCCTCTAACTGTTCTACTTTTTCCTCAACTTCTCTTAAAACTCTCTCTCTATCAACATTATCAATAGATGGAGAAGCAACTTTTTCTGTTGTTATTTTATTTAATTTTGATAGTATTTCATCTAAAGATGATTTAACTTTATTTGAAAGGTCAGTTTTTTTTACCTTTTCTTGAAGAACAGCTATTCTATTTTTTAATTCCTCATCTTTTTTAGTAAATAAATATGCACTTATTCCACCTAAAGTAGCTCCAACTAACATTAATAAGAACTTGCCTCTCATTTTTTTACCTCCAAAATACATTTTTATAGAATTATAAAAAAGTTAGTTAAAAATATTTTACGATTAAATTTATATAAGATTTTATAATAAAAATTTAAAATTTACGAGGTTAGAAAGTTGGTAAACAGAAATATCATAGAAGAAATCATTTTTACAGGTAAAGTTTTATACGAAGAAAAATTGGTAAACAGTCATGCAGGGAATATAAGTGTTAGAGAAGGGGATTATCTATATATTACAAAAACAGGTAAAATGTTAGGATTTTTAAAGGAAGAGGATATTATAAAACTACCTATTTATAAAGAAACTGAAGAGGACAAAATAGCTTCTAGCGAGTTAATAGTCCATAGGGCTATATACAGAAACTCAGATTTTAATGCTATTATACATGCTCATCCTTTATATGCTACAACTTTAACATTTTTTCTAGATAAGGAATTCACCCCCATAGATAATGAAGGAAAACTTTTTATAGGAAGTGTTCCAATTATAGATGTTGAAAATGCCAGTGGTTCTTTAGAATTAGCAGATGCTCTAGTTAACACGATAAGAAAAACAGGTAGTGAAGTGTATTTAGTAAAAAAACATGGTTCTTTTGTATGCTCAAAAAATTTGAATTATGCTTTGAAACTTACTTCAGATTTAGAGTTTTGCGGAAAAATTTACTATTTGGTAAAAATTAAAGATAGATTGATTAATCTATAGATTTTTAAGGGGCAAAAGCCCCTTTCTACTGGTTATAAAGATTTAACACAAGATAAAACTTCGTCGTAGTTAGGCTCTTCAGTGATTTCAGGAACTAACTGTTTGTAAACGATTTTTCCTTCTGCATCAACAACAAATACCGCTCTAGCTAAAATTCCCTTTAAAGCACCTTCACCAATTAATACACCGTATTTTTCCATATCTCTGTATCTGAAGTCAGATGCAACTTTTACATTTTGAATGTTGAAGCTTTCACAAAATCTTTTTTCTGCGAATGGTAAGTCCATAGAAACCACACACACCTCTACATCTAGCCCTGCAACCAATTCATTGAATTTTTTAGTTTCTGTTTCACATACAGGTGTGTCTAATGAAGGAACAGTGATTATTATTTGTGGTTTTCCTTTTGCACCACCTACAGTGATTTCTGATAAATCTGAAGCTACAACAACAGCTTCAGGAGCTCTGTCTCCTACATTTAATTCAGGTCCTACTAATGCTACAGGATTTCCTTTTAAATTTACAGTCGTTGCCATTTATTTCCTCCATTTTTAATATTTAATAGAGATTTAAAAATTATTCTAAATTTTTTATCAGTGATATTTTATGAATTTTATCAAATAACGATATAAAATAATTATTTAAAATGAAAAAAACATTTTTTTTATTTATACAATTTACTCTTAAAGTTTCAAAATCAACGGTAATTTATTCAAATTTAAATCTATCATAAACTAATTAAACATTTCCTATAAAAATTATAAAATTTTGAGATAAAATAATGTAGGAAATTTTTGAAGGAGGTATTTATTGTATGGCTGAAGTAAAAGGGAAAATAGTTCAGGTTGTAGGACCTGTTGTTGATGTAGAGTTTGAAACAGAAGAATTACCAGAAATAAGATGGGCTTTAAAAACGGTAAGAACTGCTATTGATGACAAGGGAAATGAAATACAGGAAGAGTTATTCTTAGAAGTAGCTCAACACATAGGGGATAAAAGGGTAAGAACAGTAGCATATGGACCAACTGACGGATTAGTTAGAGGACAAGAGGTTGAAAGTATAGGAGCACCATTACAAATACCTGTTGGAAAAGAGGTTTTAGGAAGAATATTTAACGTTGTTGGAAAACCAATAGATGATGGTGGAGAGGTAAAAGCTAAAGAGTATTGGCCAATATTCAGACCAGCTCCATCATTTGAAGAACAGTCAACAAAGGTTGAAATATTTGAAACTGGTATTAAAGTTATAGACTTACTTGTGCCATTCATTAAAGGTGGAAAGGTTGGATTATTCGGTGGTGCAGGAGTTGGAAAAACTGTTTTAATGCAGGAATTAATCCACAACATAGCTAAATTCCACTCAGGTTATTCTGTCGTTGTTGGAGTTGGAGAGAGAACAAGGGAAGGAAATGACCTATGGATGGAAATGAAAGAGAGTGGAGTTTTACCATACACTGCTATGATATATGGACAGATGAACGAGCCACCGGGAGTTAGATTTAGAGTTGCTCAAACAGGACTAACTATGGCTGAATACTTCAGAGATGTTGAGAAACAGGACGTTTTAATATTCATAGATAACATATTCAGATTTGTTCAGGCAGGTGCAGAAGTTTCAACACTACTTGGAAGATTACCTTCTGCAGTTGGTTATCAGCCAACACTTGGAACTGACGTAGGTGAAGTTCAAGAAAGAATTGCTTCAACTGTTAACGGTTCTATTACATCTATACAGGCTGTTTACGTTCCAGCTGACGATATTACAGACCCAGCACCAGCATCAATTTTCGCACACTTAGATGCTACTATCGTTCTACAGAGAAGATTGGCAGAGCTAGGTATATATCCTGCTATTGACCCATTAGAGTCAACATCTAAAGCTTTAGCTCCTGAGTATGTTGGAGAAGAACATTACTATGTTGCAAGGGAAGTTCAAAGAATTCTACAAAGATACAAAGAATTACAAGAGATTATCGCTATACTAGGTATGGAAGAGTTATCAGAGGAAGACAAGGCTATAGTTGGTAGAGCTAGAAGATTACAAAGATTTTTAGCTCAAAAGTTCCACGTTGCAGAACAGTTTACAGGACAACCGGGTGATTACGTTAAAAGAGAGGACACTATCCGTTCATTCAAAGAAGTTGTTGAAGGAAAGTGGGACCACTTACCAGAGCAGGCATTCTATATGGTAGCTGATATAGAAGATGCTAAAAGAAAAGCTGAAGAAATAGAAGCTAAATCTAAATAAAAAAATTAAGGGGCTGAAAGCAGTTGATGGAATTTTTAATTATAATTATCTAAAAATATGTATATAATTAGAAAGCTGTTAACAAAAATTGCATTTGATTTATAAAAATTTTCATTTTATAATAAAAAATAGGCTGGTAAATCAAAATCCCGAGGGTAGAGCCCAAGGGATATTCCTGCCAGTAAAATGTGTTTTAAAACGAAAGCAAAAAGAAGTAGATTTAAAA
>QNZC01000009.1 GCA_003978565.1 Persephonella sp.
GTTTTAATAGATGGTTCATCATATATGTATAGAGCTTTTTATGCATTACCACCTCTTACAAGCCCTAAAGGAGAACCTACAGGGGCTATATATGGCTTTATTAGAATGTTATCTTCCCTAATAAGGGAAGTTAATCCTGATTATATAGCTGTTGTATTTGATTTATCAAAAAAAACATTTAGACATAAAAAAGTTAAAAGTTATAAGGCTACTAGACAGGAAACACCGAATTTATTAAAGGAACAAATTCCAAAGATAAAAGAAATTTTAAAGTTATGGGGAATTAAAGTTCTTGAGCTTGAAGGTTATGAAGCAGATGATATAATTGCCACATTAACGAAAAAGTTTAAAAGCAGTTATGAAGTTTTAATAGTGTCTCCAGATAAGGATATGATACAACTTGTTGATAAAAATGTTAAACTGTTAAACCCAATCCAAAATATTATTTATGATATTGAGAAGGTGAAGGAAAAATACGGAATTTTCCCAAATCAGTTTGTAGATTATCAAGCTATTGTTGGGGACAGTGTTGACAATATTAAAGGTGTTAAAGGAGTAGGTAAAAAGACAGCAGTATCACTTTTAAATCAGTATGGTAGTTTAGATGAAATAATCAAAAATCTGGATAGTCTTAAACCTAAAGTTAAAGAGGCTTTTGAGAAAAGTATAGATGTCCTCAAAGAGGCAGAATTTTTAGTTAAACTTAAAAATGACATAGATTTAAATATTCCTATAGAAGAGTTGGAAGTAAAAAATATCAGATGGAAAGATTTAAAGAAAGTTTTTGAGGAGTTAGGATTTAAATCTTTGTTAAAAAAGCTGAAGGAAATGAAACTAAATGGTGAAAATAAACCATTACAAAAATCATTGTTTTAAAATTTTTTAGTCTATTTTAGATTAAATATTAATAACTATTTAAAGGATAAGATTATGGAAAAGACTATAGAGAAACTTGATAACTTTAATGGCTCAATTTTAATCTTTACCCATGAAAATCCAGATGGAGATGGTATAGGTAGTATGCTTGCTCTTTACAAGTTCTTAAAAAAGAAAGGTAAAAATATAGATATGGCTATGAAAGATGAACTTCCCCATACCTATGACTTCCTCTCTAATGTTGATAAAATAAAAAAACTTCCAGTTGATAAAGTTTACGATTTAGGGATACTTGTTGATGCTGCAGGAGTTTTTAGGGCAGGAACGGAGGTTAAAGCTAAAGAGTTTATGAGAATTGACCATCATAGAGAAGGGGAGAAGTATGGTGATTGGGATTATGTGGATATAACTGCTCCTTCAACGACCACATTAGTTGCAAAACTTTTAAAGAGTTGGGATGAAAAACTAATTGATAAAGATATTGCTGAAAGTTTGTATGTTGGATTATTAACTGACACAGGTTCTTTTAGACATAGTAATATAACTCCAGAGATTTTTGATATAGCTAAGTTTTTAGTGAAAAAGGGAGCTGACCCTGTATATATATCACATAAAGTTTTTGAAAGAAATAAACCTGAAGCTATAAAACTGTTAAACAAAGTTTTATCAACATTACAGTTCCATGAAGGTGGAAAGGTCGCATCCTTAACTGTAAGGAAGAAATTTTTTGATGATACAGGAGCAAAGGAAGAAGATACAGAAGGTTTTGTTAATTTTGCTAGAGGTATAGATGGAGTTGATATAGCCTTTATAATGATACAGAAACCTAACAGACCTGATACTTGGAGAGTTTCTCTAAGAAGTAAAGGGAAATATAATGTGCAGGAGATAGCGAAGGAACTTGGAGGTGGTGGTCATAGAAATGCTTCAGGTTGCAGATTGAATGGAGAGGAGGATGAGGTTAGGGAGAGGATACTGAGAGTAATAAATAAAAAGTTAAAGGAGGAAGAAAATAAATGAGAAATTTAAAGAGGGTAGCTTTAGCTTTATCACTTCTACTAACTGTTTATATTTTCAGTTGTGTGAAGGTTCAAAGTTCAAAGGAGAAAATAATACCTGATTTAGTTGTTGAGCTTACACCTAAAAAATTTACTGAATTTTTAAAGGATAAGTTCCCTATAGAGAAAGATTTAACTGTAGGTAGGCTTATTTTGAAAAATCCAAATGTTTTAACTATTGATAAGAATAATAAGTTAGAAATGAAAGCTGACATACTCTTTGACAGTTTGGTTGATGTTGAAGGGAGTATTGATATAGCTGGTAATATAAAGTTTAATAAGGAAAATAAAACCTTTTACCTTCAAAATCCTGAAATAAAAAAATTTAGGATTTTAAAAAAAAATTTTATTCTGCCAGATGTGGTTAAATCTACTTTAAATACTTTAATCAATACATTTTTTAAAGAGATGCCTATATACAAATTTGACAAAGGTTATGAAAAATACTTAGTAAAAGATGTAAAAGTGGAAGATGGAAAGATAAAGCTAATTCTAGGATTTTAAAGATTATTTTTCTCTATAAACTCTTTCATATCTTCCAAGGCTCTTTTTGCCTTTAACTCTTTTCTTTTTCTCTTATCTTTAATTTTTCTTCCATTAATTTTTATATCTGGAAGTATTGCAAAGTTAGGGTTCATAGGTTGAAGCTCCTTTTTAGGTTCAGTGATGTAATTTACCAATGCTCCAAGCATTGTTGTTTTAGGAAAAATTAAAGGTTCTTCACCTTTTATTATCCTTGCTATATTTATTCCTGCCAAAATTCCCGTTGAAGCAGAAGCTACATATCCCTCTACGCCTGTAATCTGTCCCGCAAAAAGTATATTTGGAAAATCTTTCATCTGTAAAGTAGGTTTTAAAACTTTATGGGATTGTATAAATGTATTTCTATGTATTGAGCCTAATCGGACGAATGTTGCATCTTTGAGGGCAGGTATAAGTCTGAAAATTCTCTTCTGCTCTGGATACTTTAGCTTAGTTTGAAATCCAACTAAAGATAAAAGTGTTCCTTCCTTGTTTTCTTTTCTTAACTGAACTACCGCATAAGGCTGTTTACCTGTTTTTGGGTCAATAAGCCCAACAGGTTTCATTGGTCCAAACAGAAGTGTCTGTTTTCCTCTCCTAGCTATCTCCTCTATTGGAAGACAACCTTCAAAGAATACTGCTCTTTCAAAATCCTTCAAAGGAACCTGTTTCCCTTTTAATAACTCTTTATAAAATTTTTCATACTCCTCTTCAGTTAAAACACAGTTAAAGTAATCACCTTCTCCTTTGTTATATCTATCTCCCCAAAATCCCTTTGAGTAATCTACAGTTTCCGCATCTACTGTTGGAGCTATAGCATCATAAAAGTAGAGATACTCTTCCCCTGTTAGTTTTTGTATTTCTTTAGAAAGTTTTTCTGAAGTTAAAGGTCCAGTTGCAATTAAAATAAAGTCATAATCTTTGGGAATTTCTGTAATTTCTTCCCTTATAACATTTATATTTTCATGCTCCTCTAAAACCTTTGTTATATCTTCAGAAAATTTTTCTCTATCTACTGCTAAAGCTCCACCTGCAGGAACAGAGTGCTCTTCAGCTATCTTAAGTATTAAAGAGTTTAAAAGTCTCATCTCTTCCTTTAATAGACCTGCTCCTGTAGTTATCTCCCTTCCACCTAGAGAGTTGCTACATACAAGCTCAGAAAACTTACCAGTTCTATGAGCTGGAGTGAGTTTTTTAGGCCTCATTTCATACAAATCAACTTTTATGCCCTCATTTGCCAGTCTATAGCTAGCCTCTGACCCTGCCAGACCACCACCTATCACAGCTACTTTATACATAAATCTAACCTCTCAAATAAATTTGTTATTTTTTCACAGTTTTAATATATTTGGGAATTAAATTTTAAATTGCAACCTTCAAAAAGGAGGAGGCTTAAATCTATGGTAAGAATTATAAATATAGTCTTTTTAATAAATTTTTTACTAAATTTAACATGTTTTGGAAAAGAACTTAATGATATTAAATATGTTAGCGATTACATTAAACATATTGAAAATTTAACTGATGCAAAAATTTCATATATAACTAATATCACATTTCAATGTTATTACTACTATATAACTAAATTAAAAACTTTAGAAAAGGATATATTAAAATCTGCGGAAAAGGGAAGACAAAATAAGTTTCCAATAATTCCTTCAAATGGTTATTCTTACTGTCCCAAAGTAATAGTAAATGTTTCATCTGCTCCTTTAGAACCAGAGGGAATTTTTAGAAAAGGAGTGATAATTATAAACTATGACCCTTCAAAAATGTGTAAAGAGAAAGAACTTTTTGGAGTTTTTAAAGAAAAGATTTGTGAAAAACCTAACTTTGATTTAACACTAATGCATGAGTTAACACATTTTGCATTTTCTAAAATTTATGGAAATATTAAATTTAGAAAAGTTCTATTTGATAGTTATGATAGATGTATGGAAGAAAACTGCTCTGAACTACCTTTACTAAATGAAATTGTGGCATATAGAAATTTTTATGATGAGTTTTCAGCTATACTGTTTTCAAATATCTGGATAAAATTACAAAAATGCAGTTTTGCAGATGTAAAAGATTTGCCTAATTTTAAATTCTTTATAAGAACCACTTTATTCTTATCAAAGAAAGAGTTTTTAACTTGTAGATTAAATGGAGATTGTGGAGTTTTTTATCTATACAAACAGTTAAGAAACATATCAAACAGTTTTAATCTATGTTTACCTAAAAAAGAGGCATTTAAATCTTTAATTAAAATCTGCATTAATAAGGAAAAGAAAGATTTACTTCCCCTATTAAAAACTTACCTTCAATCCTTTTAAGGGGGCTATTAAGGTGATGAAAGTCATTTATAATGGTTGTTTTTTTAATTTTAATATGAAATTGAGTTTCAATAAAAATAAAGGGTAGAAAGATGAAGAAGAAACATTTAATACTCTTTTTTATAGCTGGAAAGGTTTTTGCCCAAGAGACAGAAAAACCCTTTATAAAGGAACACGAGAAACACAAACATAAACTAGATTTTGTAAATGCTGTTGTTTTTCAGTCTATTAAAGATTACTCAACAGTTTACGGCACATCTCATCTATTCTTTACACTTAATTTAGATAAAAATAATCTTATTTTTGTTAATACTGGTGTTTCCTTTGGGAATGGTTTAAATAAAAAATTGGAAAGATTAGGTTATTCTATTAGCTCCACAGCCGATGATTTAGAGGATGATTTGAGGGACATAAACGGAACAGGTAGAAAATATCTATTGGAAGCTTTCTATCAGTTTAATAACGACAGAGTAAACTTTACGGCAGGTCTTATAGATAGCACAGCATTTATAGATAGTAATAAGTATGCAAATGATGAACATATGCAGTTTTTAAACCCTTCATTGGTTAACAATCCAATAGCTGTATTACCCTCTTATAACTTTGGAGCTAATATAAAGCTAAAACTTGCAGATTTTTTAGAAACAGATATTCTTTATATGGAAAATAAACCTGATAGTGGAAATGTGGGTATTGTAGAGTTTGATTTTTCTTTTAATAATCTAAACATTAGACCTTATTACTACTATTTATTTGGAACATATGAAAGAAAAGGATTTGGTTTTTCTGGAGACTATACATATAAAAATTTAGGTTTCTTTTTAAGATTAGGTAAAAATAGTAATGAATACAAAAATTTTTATAGTTATGGAACTAACTTAAACTTAAAAAAATTTGGAAATGTTGGTGTAGGATATAGTTATCTTTATAACAATCCTGATAATAGAAGTATTAAAATTTTGGAAATATATCATAAATATAAACTTTCAAAGTATATAAGTTTTACTACTGACCTACAGTATTTGAAAGAGGTAAAAGAAAGAGTTGTTTACGGTTTCAGGTTTTATTTTGAATACTAAAGTTTTGAGATTGAATTTTAATAAAATTAAGAGGTGGAGAGTTAAATGAAAAGGATAAAAATAGCTGTTGTTGGAAATCCAAACACCGGAAAGACAACATTTATAAATGGAATTGCTGGAACAGACCTACATATTGGGAACTGGGCTGGAGTTACAATAGAAAAGAAAGAGGCAGTTTTTAAATATAAAGATTACGAGATTTATCTTATAGATTTACCGGGTATATACAGCTTATCTAACGATGTAGCTGAAGAAAAAATCACCGTTGATTATTTAACTACTGAAAAACCTGATGTTGTTATAAATGTGATTGATATAACAAATTTAGAGAGAAATCTATATCTAACTATTCAGCTTATAGAAATGGAACTTCCTCTAGTTCTAGCTCTAAACATGTGTGATGAAGCTAAAAAAGAGGGAATAGAAGTTAATTACAAAAAGTTATCTAGGTTCTTATGTGCTCCTGCGATACCAATATCTGCAAGGAGAAAGGAAGGAATTTTTAAAGTTTTAGATAAAGCTATAGAGATTTACGAGAGAGGTTTCCCTAAAAATTGTGAAATCAAGTATAAAGAGGATATTGAGGAAGAGATAAAAAGATTAGAAACAACTATAGAAAGGTATCAACCTAATCTTCTAAATAGATTTCCAAAGAGATTTTTAACTCTGTCCATACTTGAAGGAAATTATTTCTTTATAGGAGAAGACATAAAGTCAGAGATACTGAAAGAAGCTGAATTTTCACGGGGAAAGTTGGAAAAACTTTTTGAAAAAGATATATCAACAATAATAATTGAAGCCAGATACTCAATAGTAATAGGTATATATAAATCTGTAATAAGAAAAAGAAATGAAGAAAATGTTATCAATCTTACATTAAGGTTAGACAATATTTTTTTAAATAAGTATTTAGGTTTTCCAATTTTCATAGTTATACTGTGGATACTATTTAATGCTACCTTCCAAATATCAACTCCATATGTGGATTGGTTAGATAGTTTAATAAACAATTTAATAATTCCCTACACTTACCATCTTTTAACAGATTTAGGAGTTTCAAACTGGTTTAAATCTCTAATACTTGATGGAATTATAACAGGAGTTGGTTTTGTATTGGTGTTTATACCTGTCCTCTTTTTCCTTTATCTATTTATGGCTTTTTTAGAGGAAAGTGGTTATATGTCAAGGGTTGCATTTCTAATGGATAGAATAATGGCAATCTTTGGATTAAGTGGAAAATCTTTTATTCCCTTAATACTAGGTTTCGGTTGTAATGTTCCTGCAGTATACTCAACGAAAGCTTTAGAAGATTACAAAATCAAGGTTCTAACAGTTCTATTAATACCATTTATGTCCTGTGGGGCAAGATTAACAGTTTTTGTTTTCTTTACAACGATATTTTTTGAAGAAAATAAAGCCTTAGTTATTCTATTTTTATACCTACTGGGAGTTTTTGTAGCTGGTGTTGTAGCCTTTATACTACAAAAATTTATTATAAAAGAGGAAGTTTCTCACTTTATACTTGAGCTTCCACCATACAGAATTCCATCTTTCAAATATATGGTTAGATACTCTTGGATAAAAACTAAAGCATTTATCAAAGATGCGGGAAGTTTTATTTTAGCAACATCAATTATCATATGGTTTTTACTTCATATTCCATTTGGAGTTAAAAATTTAGAGGATAGTTTATTCGGAAAGGTTAGTTCTGCCATAGCTCCAGTTTTTGAGCCTCTAGGTTTTGGAAATTGGCAGGCTACAGGAGCGTTAATATCAGGTTTTGTTGCAAAAGAGGTGGTTATAGCAACAATGGGTAATATTTATGCAGAAGAGATAAGGGAGGAAATTCCAGAGAAACCAGATTTTCGCAAATTTAATGAGATTGTTATAAATGGATTTATAGATACAAATATTCAGGCTATTAAAAATATACCCCAGATTTTAAATATAAACCTTTTAGGAGAATTAGAGATTAAAGAAGATGAGAAAGATAATAAACTTATGGAGGTAATAAGAAAATCATTTACTCCAATATCAGCATTGTCTTTTTTAGTTTTTTTACTTTTATACACTCCCTGTATGGCAACAATTGCCGCTATAAAACAGGAGTTAAACAGTTATAAATGGGTTTTGGTTTCCGTTTCTATAAGCCTATCTACAGCTTGGATTGTATCATTTATTGTTTACAATTTAGGAAGATTTTTCATCAATGTATGAGATTTAAAATACATATTTTATTTTTTCCTCTTTTTTATTTTTTTATTAAATTTAAATTTATAACTGATTTTATTCACTTAATTTTCTCAACAAATCTGCATAAGTTTTAATTATTAAAATTACCGAATATATTTATTAAAACGAATAAATTTTTAGGAGGAAGTAATGAGTTTATTAGGGAAAATTCTAGTTAGGAAAAGAGAAGATTTAGAAAATAATGAGGTGAAAAAAGAAAATTTAGGAATACATCCTTTAGTTTCAGTTAAAGCAAAATATAAAGAGTTAAGGGATTATATACTACCTGTTTTCGGAGCAATATTTTTGGGAGTGTTTATTGGCGTTTCTGCAAAACTCATAATGGACAACAAAGAAAAATTTTACTCTACCACTGTAAATGTAGAATTAAATGAGGTGAAAAATGAAAAAAATATGAAAAATATTGACAATTCTGCAAAAGAGACAAAATTAGTAAACATAAATCAAAAAAATAGTGAAGAAAAGAAGATGTTTACAAATCAAAATGTTGGAAAAATTGAACAAAATAAGATTGAGGAGACAAAAATTGTCAATAATGACAATATTGATGAGAGAAAAAAGCTTATAAAGGAGATTTTAAATAAAGCTAGAATAAAAGAATTATCGGGAGATTTAGATGAAGCTCTAGTTCTATATAAAAAAGCTTGGGTCTTAGATAGAAAAAATGTGGATATTTTATATAAATTGGCTGTTATAAACTTTAAAATTGGTTATTTTAAAAATTCTATAAAGTATGCTGATGAAATATTAAAAATAAAAAAAGATTTTATCCCCGCAATTCTGATAAAAGGTAAAGCTTACGAAAAATTAGGAATGTTCTCTAAAGCTCAAACTGTCCTTGAGGAAGCTTATTTCTACTATCCAGAAAATAAAGACTTGGTAGAAACTTTGGCAAAGTTATATGAAAAACAGGGAGATTATTTGGTTGCAAAAGATTATTACGAAGTTTTATCTAATATGGGATATATAGAGGGAGATGTTGGTTTGGCAAAAATTTATGAAAAGCTGGGAGATAAGAAAAAGGCATATGAGTATTACAAAAAAGTTTATGAAAATCCCAATATCCCAGATGATTTAAGAATAAAAATTGAACAAAAACTAATTTCATTAGAGGATAGCGATGAAGGTATTTGAAGAAAGTTTTAGTTTATTAATAAATAAAAATCTTTTTATTCAGTGGATTAGTGAGGATTTTGCATATTACCTTGGATACACTAAGGAGGACCTTATAGGTAAAACTGCATCTCTTATACTTGATAAAAAAGTCTTAAACAGTCTCAATTTACCGAGGATTTTTGGAAAGGTTAAAGATAGTGCAAATAATACATACACAGGTATTTTTATTACTTCAAATGTTTTAGATAGATATGGAGAGCATAAAGGTTATTTTATACAGTTTATTTTAGAAGATAAAAAGGGAGAAGATGAGGAATTTTTTATATTTTCATCTAATAACTCAAGAATGCAGAAAATTGTTGATAAGGCGTTATTGGTAGCTTCTTCTTCCATTCCTATACTTATCATAGGTGAAACTGGAACGGGAAAGACTTCACTGGCAAAATTTATTCATTTAAACAGTAATAATGCTACCTCTCCTTTTGTCCCTGTTAGGTGTCCAGCTTTAAATGACAATAATTTTGAGATAGAACTCTTTGGTTATGAAAAGGGTGCTTTTGCAGGTGTGAATAGTTCTAAAGTTGGAAAGGTGGAACTTGCTGAAAATGGGACTTTACTATTTGATGAAATTGAGGAATTATCTAGCAATCTACAGGCTAAATTATCTATCTTCCTTGACAATATGGAATACGAGAAGCTAGGTAGTAATAAAATAAGAAAGGCTAATGTAAGAATTATATCAACTTCCTCTAGAAATCTGTTAGGTGAAATAGAGAAGGAAAGTTTTAGACTTGATTTATACTATAAACTGGCTGTAATAAAGATAGAGCTTTTACCTTTAAGGGAGAGAAGGGAAGATATACCTCTACTTGTAAATAAATTTTTATCTAGAAAGAAAAAGAAAATTAAACCAAAAGCCTTGAAATATCTAATGGAGCAGGACTGGTATGGAAATATAAGGGAGCTCTTCTCTGTTTTAGAAACGGCAGTAATTCTATCTAAAGATAGTGAAAGTATAGATATTCAACATCTAACAGAACAGTTTTACACTTTTGAAGAGATAGGGAAATTAAAAGAGCAAATTAATGAACCGAAACTTTCAGAGGAGAAACTATTTAATGAAAAAGAAAGAATAAAGATTGCTTTACAAAAAACTAATGGAAACAGAAAAAAAGCGGCTGAGCTTTTAGGTATAAGTGTTCCTACTTTATGGAGAAAAATGAAAAAGTATAATCTTTTAGATGAGTTTAGAAAGTAGTGAATATTTATCTTTTCTTTGTTTTTTAATTATCTTTTCTTAAACCACAAATTAGGCTTAAATATAATATATCCTTTAAATGAGAGGTAGATTAGTAAAAGTTGCAGTTTCCAAGATACGAAAGAATAAAAAACTTAGAAACTAAAAAGATGTCCATTCTAGTAGAGATAGCTTTCTTTGTAGTAGCTTTTCTCTTTATTTTATTTTCTATTTTTTTTGGAAAAGACACTTTAGAATTTATAAAACTAAAAAAAACGGAAAGAGACTTAGAATACTTTTCAGAAATTGTATATGAGTATAAAAAACTGTATAGATACCTTCCCGGAGATGACCCTTTTGCAGAGATAAGATGTCCATCTAGTATGTATATAGAAAATGGTAATGCTTCAGGATATATAGGGGATAGTGATAGTATTAACGAAGAAGAACAGGCAATAAGACACCTTAGATGTGCAAAAATTTTAAGTGGTGATGTTGATGAAAAATATATAAATTATCCTAGGAACTCATACGGTGGAATTTTTAAATTTAGCTATATAAATCTTAATGGAGAAAAATTTAATATTATTAAAGTTTATAAAATTCCTCTAGAGGTTATGAAAAAAATAGACAAAAATTTAGATGATGGTGATTTAAAAACCGGGAGAATTTTAGTTATAAAAGAGAGAAAAAACAAAAAAAAGGAAGATGTGCTAATTTACATTTTAAAAGTTTATTAAAATTACTCCTCTGTATGTGATCTACTATCTGAGAGTTTTTTTATAAAATCACAGGTTTCAAAGGTAATTTTATTTTTATTTTTAATATTAAAAAACTCCCTCTTTGATATTAATCTATTTTTATACATATCTTCTATTTCAAAACACGCTTCACAACAGTCTTTACTACAATCTAAAGAAAAATAATAAAGTGCCTTTTTTGGAGCATTCTTATGAAGATATAAATTTCCAAGTGAATAACATCCACCACAGTATTTTTCATTACTTTTTATAGAAAACTCACATGCTTTCTTCCAGTATTTTATAGCTTTACTTTCATCTTTAGATACACTACCATATCCATTAAAGAAAAAATCTCCAACATTGTAGCAAGAAATTGCATTATTTAACTTATCACATCCTTTCTTAAACAGGAAAAAAGCTTCATTATATATTTCAAATGAGAATAGTATAGAAGCAGCTGTATTACATCCCTCAGCATCTCCATGTTCACAGGCTCTTTCAAATCTTTTCAGTTCTATAGATGTTTCTTCATCTATTTCTATTTCTTCTCCGAAAGAGTTAAATAACATTGAGAATAGCAAGAAAATAAAGAGAGATTTTAGAATATTTTTTTCTATAGAAATTAACATCTCTTCCTCCCCGCAGAGATACAATATTAATCTTTAATAATACACTTATTGTTTTAATTCAACAATTAAAAATTTTACATTAATTCAAAATTTTTAGAAAAATTTAATATTTTATGAATTTTATCAAATTTGTTTCTATTATAATTAAAAACAAAAGGGAAAATTAAGATTTAACTGATTTTATTGAAAAAATTTAATGGAGAGGGAAGGAGAAAGCAACTTCTATTTTCTTGAGATTTTGCATTTAGTAATGCTAATACGTGTTCCTTTCTAATTATCATTTTCTTCCTCCATATATTTTTTCCCTTAATTAAGACACATCATTAAATATCTTTTGTCAAAAAATATTAGTTTAAAGATATAATAAAATTTTATTTGCAAATTATAATAATTAAAACCCCTCCATATTATAAGAAATCATTGTCTTATCTTAGAATATTAACTATTAATAGCAATAGTATTTAAAATTTTTTCAAAGGTGAACCTATGGATGTAATCTTAAACTTTTTGGTAAATATTGATTTTTCAGTTATCACATTAATTGGATTAATACTTTTTTTTCTTTTAATTCTATTTTTCATAGTTTCAGTAAAGATAGTTCCTCATAAAGAGGCATGGATTGTAGAAAGGTTAGGTAAGTTTCATAAAATGGCAGAAAATGGATTGAATATAATTGTCCCAGTTATAGATGAAGTTAAAGCTAGAATTTCATTAAAGGAGCAAGTAATGGACTTCCCTAAACAGGATGTCATTACGAAAGATAACGTTGTTGTAAAAGTTGACGCAATATGTTATTATCAAATAATAGAACCTCAAAAGGCATACTACAATATAGAAGATATAGAAAATGCCATAGAACAATCTGTTCAAACTGCAGTTAGAGATATAGCCGGTAGCTTCAATTTGGATGAACTCCTTTCAGGTAGGGAGGAGGTTAACAAAAAAATACAGGAGTTGATGAAAGAAATATCTAAAGAGTGGGGGATTGTAATAAAAAGGGTTGAGTTAAAGGAGATAAATCCACCACCAGACATCATAGATGCAATGACCAAACTGATTGAGGCAGATAGAACAAAAAAAGCTATGATAACTGAAGCCAAAGGTAAAAAAGAGGCTATGGAGTTGGAGGCAGAAGCTTTTAAGTATGTAAAATTGAGGGAGGCAGAGGCGTTAGAAAAGCTTGGGGAGGCACAGGCTAAAGCTATTAAACAGTTAGTTGAATTGGTTGGAGACCCTAAATTAGCGGCTATGTTAATAATTGGAGATAATTATCTAAATGCGTTAAAGGATATGTCTCACAGTAAAAGCTCAAAGATGATAGTTCTGCCTCCTAATATAGATAGTCTTATAGATATGATTAGTAGGGGGAAGAACAATGATGGAGGGAAAAACTCTTGAAACTATTTTACTAATTTCTTTATCTTTAATTCTTATATCAGATATAATGTTCTCTCTTAATGGTTTTTTAATTCCTGTAGCATTATCAGTTATTATAAGCTATATAATTTTTATTCAAGTTCATTCCATTTATTATCTTATAATTGCATTTCCTTTAATACTATTTATTTTGTATTTTTATAAGTTCAGTAGATTAGCAAACAAATTGAAAAGTTCAACAGTTGATGGTTATTTTAATTTACAAATGCTTTTTATCCCCTTATTTGAAAAACTTCAACCTTCAAAGAAGTTATATTTTAAATTAGCTGGTCAAAAGGGATATGTTATAAAAAAACTTGGAGATAATCTATATAGGGTTAGGTTTAATATAGGAGCTTTTGGTAAAACTAAATTTTTCTGTTATAGTGATGAACCTTTAGAATGGGGAAATCAAGTTAAAATAAAAGAATTAAAAGACGGAAAGATATATGTAGAAAAAGTTCCTTAAATTCTAAATATTTTTTTCATATTTCATCGACATAACTAAATTTTAAAATATCTGGAAAGAAGTAGAACTCTTCTTCGGTAAAGTGGTCTTTTAAAGTTGTCAGATACTCATTAAAAGATTTTTTTAGATGATAATTTATAGATTTTCCTCTGTATTCATCTTCTCCATCTTTATATTTATTAATTAAAAAGTTGATATATTCCTCTATCTCTTCCAATGTTCTATGTCCGAAGTTTAAAGCCTCTGTATCAAACTCTGTTATTCCAGCTTCATTTATTAGATTATCTAAATCATTCTCTTCCACATAGGCATGTTTATTAACTTCAGAGAGAAAATTTTCTATTTTTTCAATAGTATCCTTATTAATTCCTTCCTCTAACTTACCTTTTATATACTCCCCTTCCTTTAAAAGTTTTTTATGTTCATCAGTTAATTTTGATAACAACTCTCTTATTTTCCTAAAAGTTTCTTTATCTCCCATTTCTATTTCCTTTTAGCTTTATTTCCTATATAAACTATAAATTCATTATACCCATCTTTAACATTAACTTTTATTTTAAATCCATAAATGTCGGAGATTTCCTTAACTATAGATAAACCTATTCCTGAACCTTTAGAAGTAGAACGGGCTTCATCTTCCCTATAAAATCTTTCAAATATCTTTTCTGGATTTTTTATAGGTGTTCCTGTGTTCTTTACAGAAAAGTAATCTCTATCTATAACTATATAAATTTCTCCTTCTTTTTTATTGTATTTAATTGCATTACTGAGAAGGTTAGAAACAAGCATTTCCATATGTCTGTAATTTGCAAAAACTTTTAATTCATCTCTCTCATCTAACTCAAGGAATATCTCTTTTTCACCTAATTTAGGAGTTAAAATGTCCAACTGGTCTTTTATAACTTCGTTTATTGAAACTTCTGTTTTTTCAAACTGTTGTGTTTTTAGCTGAGCCATTAATGTTAAATCTGAAATAATATTCTTTATATACTTTATTGTTTTTTGTATTTGAGCTATATGTTCGTGGACTTCCTTAGGAGCTTTGTATTTAAGGAGAATTATATGATTAGAAATGACAGTTAAAGGTGTTCTCAAATCGTGGGAGATGTTCTCAATAAATCTTTCCTGTTTGTCCATAGCTTCCTTTAAAGGTGCAACAATCTTTTTTGAAAGGAAAAAGGATATTATAAATATAAATCCTAAAGTTATTAGTATTGCATAAATAATAATATGTCTTAATTTTGAAAGTTCACTATAATCACTTTCAACATCCCTTCCAACATAAATTTTATACTCCTCTGTATCTGTGAAAGTTTTAGTTCCATAGATAATTTTGGAATTATCAAGAATTTTTAAGCTTGTAAAATGTTTTTTTATATTACAGTTATCTATATTCTTAGTAAGAACCAGTTTATCTTGACTATCATATATACATAGGTAAGTTCCCTCTGGAAGAATAAAGGGAGAGTATTTTAAAGGCTCAACACTCTGTGTCTGTTCTATATTTTTTGAAATATCAAGGATAATATCCTTTACCTCATTTAAAGAAATTAAAAATATATCTTCCTTAAAGAAGTAGTATATTGTAAAACCAAAGATAGACAGAATAAGAAAAGATATTCCAGATATTAAAAAAGTTATTTCTAACCTAGCTTTTAGGTATTCATCTTTTATTAATTTAGGAATACTTTTAAATTTCCACATTCAACCGATTTTAAGAATTTATGCTAGGTTTACAATTTAATCTTTTTAAAATAATTTTCAAACTTTTAATTTTGAAATTAAAACTCCGTCTCTAATTGGAAGGATGGTGGTATCAAAGTTTCTAAACATATACTCTGTAAACTCTTTTATTTTTTTAGTTTTTCTATCTGGATTTTCCTCTAAAACCTTACCTTTCCATAAAACATTATCCGCTATAATAACTCCATCATCAGATAGATTTTGTTTAACTGTTTCTATAGCTTCAATATACCTTACCTTTTCTAAATCTAGAAAGAGAATATCTATATTTTTATACTTTTTAGCAATCTGAATACCATCTCCAACCTCAAATATAGCCCTATCTATCAGATTACCCTTCTGAAAGAATTCTTTAGCTTTATGTATACTCTCAGTTTTATAATCAGTTAAGACAACTTTTCCATCTTTTAAACCTTTTGCAAACCAATAGGCAGAGTATCCAAATCCAGAACCTATCTCAACTATTAATTTCGGAGCCTTTAAAACAGTTATGAAATATAAAAATTTACCTACAATTCTATCAACTATAGGGAAATTTTCCCTCTCTGCCTTATCTTCCATTTCCAGAATAACTTCATCTACATCAATAAGGTTTTTTATATATATCTCTACTTCAGGATTGTTTATATAGCTCAAT